>JAYTIB010000230.1:0-2104 GCA_043732205.1 Schlesneria sp.
GACCCCAAGCGTCTCGGCGACGAAGTGCCGCGTCATTTCCCGGCCATTCTCGGCGGGCAACAGGTGCCGACCGACGCGGCCACCAGCGGTCGACTGCAACTGGCCGAGTGGATCTCCGACTCGAAGAACCCGCTCACCGCGCGCGTCATGGTGAACCGCATCTGGCAGTTCCATTTCGGCCGCGGGATCGTGCCGACCCCGAACGATTTCGGCACGCGCGGTCAGGCGCCGACTCATCCCGAACTGCTCGACTACCTCGCCAGCCGTCTCGTGGAAAGCGGCTGGTCGGTGAAGTCGATGCACAAGCGGATCTTGCTCTCACAGTCGTGGCAACTCGCCAGCGGTGCCGATTCTGGCCCGGCATTCGACGTAATGACGAAGAACACGCAACTCGATCCTCATAACGACCTGTTCTGGAAGTTCAACCGCTATCGTCTCGACGCCGAGTCGATTCGCGACACGCTGCTCTTCGTCGGTGGCGACCTGGACGAGACACCGGCCGGCACGCACCCGTTTCCGCCGCAGCAGACGTGGGGCTGGACGCAGCACAATCCGTTCGTCGCCGCGTATGAGACTCGCCGCCGCAGCATTTACCTGATGCAACAGCGATTGAAGAAGCACCCGTATCTGGCCCTCTTCGACGGAGCCGACCCGAGTTCCAGCACCGCCGCGCGCCTGCCGAGCACCACGCCGTTGCAGGCGCTGTTCGTGATGAATGACCCACTCGCGCACGCGGTGTCGGCAAAGCTCGCCGCGCGCGTGATCGCGGTGGCCTCGGACGAACCGAGTCGCATCACCGCCGCCTACCAGCTTGCCTGGACTCGCCCCCCGTCATCCGACGAACAACAGGAGTGCACCGACTTCCTGAAGCAATACCGCGACAAGCTCGCGGAACTGAAGACACCGCCCGACCAGGCGGAACTCAACGCCTGGTCCGCGCTGGCCCGCGTCCTGCTGAGCAGCAATGAATTCGTGTTTGTGGATTGAGCCACACGGAAGCCCGCCCCCTCCCATTCGCTGCCTCCTTAAATTCGCTGCCGATCCGCTGCCTGTCAGGAGGGAAAAATCGGCAGCGAATTTAAGGAGGCAGCGAATGGGAGAATCGGCGGGTCAGTCCAAGTTCAAAGATTTCCATCAAAGATTTCCATCGAAGGTTTCTTCACGATGATCGATCGTTGTTCGTGTTCTCGACGTTCTGTCGTTCAGTCGCTTGTCGGCGGGTCGCTGCTGTTGCCGGGGATCATTTCCGAGATGCTCGCGGCGGACGACAAGCCGGCCGACGCCGATCCGCTCGCACCGAAGACACCGCATTTCACGCCGCGCGCCAAGCGGGTCATCTTCATGAACATGAGCGGCGGCGCTTCGCATGTGGACTCGTTCGATTACAAGCCGAAGCTCGTTGCCGACCACAACAAGACGTACCAGGTTCCCGCGAAGATGCTCGAAGCGTTTGCTCCGAACAACCGGGTCGTTGAGAAATTCTTCAAGCGGCCGGACTGGGCTTTCAAACAGCGGGGCGAGTCTGGCCTGTGGATCAGCGACCTGTTCCCGCACATCGCCGAATGCGCCGACGACCTCTGCCTGATCCGCTCGATGCGCAACGACCATGCCGATCACTTTCAGGCAACGCTGGGGATTCACACCGGCTCAGTGACGTTCGCGCGGCCGAGCATCGGGTCGTGGGTCAGCCACGGACTGGGGACCATCAACCAGAACCTGCCGTCGTTCGTCGTGCTGGCACCGCTGACCCCGTATGCCGGCGGTCAGGTCTGGGCGTCCGACTTCCTGCCGGGCTGTCATCAGGGAACGCCCGTCGCGCCCGGTGCCGAGCCGATCGCCAACATCCAGCGCCGCCAGCCGGCCGCCGCGTTGCAGGAAATGGAACTCGGTCTGACTCAGGCGTTCAACCGCCGGCATCTGGCGCACCGCGCGGGTGACGCGAATCTCACCGCGCGCATCAAATCCTTCGAGACCGCGTTCGGCATGCAGTCGGCCGCGCCCGAGGCGTTCGATCTGACGAAAGAGACCGATGCGACGCTGCAACTCTACGGACTGCCGCGCGGCAGCACGAAGGGTTTCGCCTGGCAGTGCCTGATGGCGCGGC
>JAYTIB010000231.1:0-14592 GCA_043732205.1 Schlesneria sp.
GCACTCATGTCGCGACCCCCACGATCGAACCATCGAACCCGGGCGCGTCGGCGGAGACCCGGTCCGTCACCGGTGATTGAATCGAGCATGCGCACACCACGTTCAGGACCGACGTCATCAACGTCAGCATCCCCACGACCTTGTGCAGCGAGCAGATCACGATTTGTTCCAACGAATTCGGCACGGCCACCACGCCCCACGCGGGAACACCGTAGCGGACATACCAAGTGGCCAAGCCGAGCAGCGCCTGGCAGGCGACCAGTCCCAGCAACGCGTTGGCACCACGGATCAGCAGAGCCGAACCGCAGCGGCGCGCCACCATCACGAACACGGGACTGAGCGCCACCGGCACCAACGCGAACCACGGATGCGACATCCAGGCCCAACCCTGTCCCAAGTGCCGCAGCACGCCACCGAGAAAGTATTGAATCATCACTGAAGCGAGGACGACAACTGCCAATGTTCGCGCGGCACGGCCACTCGCCCCGTCCATCACCCGCGATCGCGACTCCCAGCCCGGCCCGGTGACGAGCACGAACACGCACATCAGGCTGAAGACTGCGGCCCCGAATTCTCCGTGGACCAACGCCATCGTCTGCTCGTCCATCCTCACCCGGACCCCGCCGAGTATCCCCTGAAAGAGCACCGAACCGAAGATCGCCAGGGCGAACAGTCGTGGCTTGCGCCGATCATCAAGTTTCCATGTCGTGACTGCCAGCGCGATGCAAACCAGACCAATCGTCATCGCCGACAGCCGGTGTCCGTGCTCGATGAACTTATCGCCCGCCGCTTTGAACCACGGGTACGCGAGCATGTTGTAACCGTCGGACGAGGGCCAGGTTTTGAAGGCCATCCCGGCCTTCAATGTCGTCACGACGGCCCCGGTCGTCACCGGCAACAGCAACGTGAGCGTTGCAGTCAACCAAGCGAACCGATGCAACCAGCGACTAGCGGGCGTGACATTCATTCCACACAACAAACCCGGTTGAAACCGTTCTTCAGAAAACCAAATAGAGCGACGACAACTTTCAAACTGCCAGCGGTTCGCCAAAAGGCACGGACTCTATTTCGTAGCCACGCTCGCCAGAGCGTGGGACAGCAGAGTCGCAGTCAAATTCCCACGGTCTGGCGACCGTGGCTACCCAAAATCAGTGTCATTGTTCGGTTCCGCCCGCGGCATCCTCCCGCGCCCGGTCAGTGGTGGTCGTAGTGAACCACGCGCTGGGCGAGCGGGATGTATTCGGTCTGCATCAGGAAATCT
This sequence comes from Schlesneria sp., assembly GCA_043732205.1. Classification (GTDB taxonomy): domain Bacteria; phylum Planctomycetota; class Planctomycetia; order Planctomycetales; family Planctomycetaceae; genus Schlesneria. Next base: position 1,262 of record JAYTIB010000231.1, read on the forward strand.
TTGTCCGGGCAAACCGGCGAACTGTACTCGTAGGGACCGTGATAGACGACCGGCGGAATGTCGAAGTTGCCGTGTCCCGGCGGCGACGGCGCGGTCCATTCCAGTCCGTTCGCGTTCCACGGGTTCCGCCCACACTTCTCACCGAAGAAAACACTGTAGGCAAAGTTGCCCAGCAACAGGAACTGGGCAAAGCCCATCAGAAACGCGGCGGCGGTCATCACTTGGTTCAGCGGCAGCAGGTGGCTGAGGTACTCGAAGTGGTACGGATCGGCGTACCGCCGCGGCATCCCCGCCACGCCCAGCAGGTGCATCGGGAAGAACGTCACGTTGAACCCGATGAACGTCAGCACGAAGTGAACCTTCGCCACCGTGTCATTCATCATCCGGCCCCACATCTTGGGGAACCAGAACTGAATCCCGGCGAACACGCCGAACAGGGTCGCACCGAACAGCACATAGTGGAAGTGCGCGACGATGAAGTACGTGTCGTGGATGTAGATGTCGACCGGCACGGCCGCCATGAAGATGCCGCTCAACCCGCCGATGATGAACAGCGACACGAAGGCGACGCAGTTCAGCATCACCGCGTTGAACTGCAGCCGGCCGCCCCAGATCGTGCCGATCCAGTTGAACGTTTTGACCGCCGACGGCAGCGCGATCATCATCGTGCTGACCATGAACGTCATGCCCAGTGCGGGATTCATGCCGCTGATGAACATGTGGTGGCCCCAGACGATGAAGCCCAGGCCGGCGATCGCCGCCATCGAGTACACCATCGGCTTGTAACCGAAGACCGGCTTGCGCGACATGCAGGCCAGCATGTCCGACACCATGCCCATCGCCGGCAGCAGCATGATGTACACGGCGGGGTGCGAGTAGAACCAGAACAGGTGCTGCCACAACAGCGTTTGCCCGCCGCCCACCGTGGGGGCCGCGTTGTTGACGACGATTCCCGCGGGGATAAAGAAGCATGTTCCCAGCACCCGGTCCGCGACCAGCATGGCACCCGCCGCGGTCAGCACCGGCAACGCGAACGCCTGCAGAATCGCCGTGATGAACATCGCCCAGATCGTCAGCGGCATCCGGAACAGCGTCATCCCCGGCGCCCGCATGTTGATGATCGTCGTCAGGTAGTTGATGGATCCCATCATCGAGGAGAACCCGACGAACGTGACCGCCACCAACCACCAAGTTTGTGCCATCCGTGCCCCGGGGGCCGCATCCTTGACGGCGGACAGCAACGGATACGACGTCCAACCCTGGGCCGCCCCGGCATCCATCCCCCCGACCACTCCGGTGATCGATTCGGGTCCGAGTCCCAACGCGAACCCAAAGAACAGGATCGCGGGCCACATGAACCAATAGCTGAGCATGTTCAGCGTCGGGAATGCCATGTCGTCCGCACCGATCATCAGCGGGATCAGGAAGTTGCCGAACGCCCCCGCCAGGATCGGGATGATCACCAGGAAGATCATCACCGTGGCGTGCATCGTGAACAACATCGTGTAGAACTCGGGCGAAATCTGTCCGCCATCGCGTGCGAACAACGAGTCGCCGACAAACGGCATGTATTCCCACGGCCGCGCCAGTTGCCAGCGGACGCCGAGTGCCAGCGCCCCGCCGACCATCAGCATCAGCATCGTGGTCACCAGGAACTGCATCCCGATCATCTTGTGGTCGGTCGAGAAAACGTACTTCTTGATGAAGCTCAACTCATGGTGGCCGTGCCCGTGGGCGTCGCCGCCCGCGTGACCGGCGTGTTCGAGGGTGGGATGCAATGTGCTCATGATCGTGATCTGCCTCTCGGCTGTGTTCCGCGACGCCGCTGCGCCGCCATCTGACTCGAAAACCATTCCACCGCCGCGAGGCCCGGGCCGCGACGACCACTCGTCCTTATTCTGCCGCCGCCTTCTTGAATCCATCGTCGAACTGTTCGACCGCGATGCGATCCTTCCAGGCATCAAAATTCTCGTCCGATTCCGCGAAGACTTTCGCCTTCATCTTGTAGTGCCCCCACCCGCACAGCTCGGCACAAACCATTTCATAGGAGCGCGGTTCCAGCACGTCGAACCAGACCGGAATCACCTGGTTCGGCACCGCGTCCTGCTTGATCCGCAGTTCAGGCACGAAGAACGCATGCTGCACGTCGTCCGTCCGCAGGCTGATCGAGATCGGCCGCCCCGTGGGGACATGCAGTTCATTCACGGTGTAGACGTCATCCGGTTGGGGAGTCGGTTGCAGTGCCTTGCCGCGGGCCGGATACCGGATGCGCCATTCGAACTGCCGCGCCGTGACCTCGGCGACCGCTTCCGTCTTTTTGGGGAAATGCGTCTTCACGCGGTACTGGGCCCACACGTCCATCTGGTACAGCGCGAGGAACAACAGGACTCCCGACGGGACGATCGTCCAGATCACTTCCAGACTGTGGCTGCCGTGCGAGAACAGCACCTTGTCGTTCGGCTTGATGTTCGCCCCGCGCCACAGCACGTACCCCAGCACCGCCTGCGTCCCGATGAACGTCACCGCGACGATCGCGTTGATCAGGTAGAACAAGGCGTCGATCCGCCGGCCGAGCGACGATTGAGCCTGACCGTTCGGCCCCGGAAACCACCAGCCGAAGCCGGGGGCAATCCAACAGAGGCCGACTGCGAGCACGGCCGTTGTCACGAAGAAAACCGCCCAAATTCTACCCACGGCACTCGCCTTCACTGAAACTTGAAACCATCCCGTCGATGGTCACCGAATCCTCATCGTAACCGCCAACCCGACTGTATTGAGTGAGTCTCATGACCCACTCGTCTGTTGTGAACGGGTCTCACAACCCGCTCACCTTTGTTGTGGGCGGGTCGCCCGATCCACTCACGCTATTTGCTCGTGACGACGTGATCCGCCGGCTTCGACTTCGCCGGTGCCGACTGGTATGGCAGACTCATCACGTAGTTGACGATGTCCCAGATCTCGTCGTCCTTCAGGGCCGTGCGACCGAAGGCCGGCATCGGCGTCGCCTTGATGCCGGCATAGATGCGGCGGAACACGTCGAGTGGCCGCCGTCCGCCACGGTACTGACCCAGCGTCAGATTGCGCGGCTGCAGGGGATGCCCCCACTCGTCATGCAGCCCCCGGCGCGGATAGAACTCCTCCGATCCGGGCTTCTTCCAGAAGTCCTCCGTCGAAGTGCCGTCACCGCGACCCTGAACCCCGTGACAGGTGTAGCACTTCCCCTTGTCCGACAAGTACAGCCGCCGTCCCCGCTCGCGCGACGCATCGCTGTCCTCAACACGTGCCTGTGACGGCACGACCAGACTTTCGGCAGACTCACCCTTGAGCCAAGCCTCCGCGATGACCGTCGCACCCTCGTCAATCACGTTCGGCAAATCCTCTTTTTCGTACGCGGCAAACTCTTCCGCCGCAGCATTCTTAAGATCGGATGCCGACTTCGGCTTTTCCGGCTTTTCGCCCGCCTTCGCCGCATCGTACGCCGCTTTCGCCACATCGTAGGCCGTCTTCGCTTTCTTCGCGGCATCCTCAAACGTCTTCTGTGAGTAACCCGCCAGATCGTCGTCGAGCCATTTCTCGAACTGACCGCGCATCGACAACCAGCGCACATACTCGATGACCGACTCCGTCTCCCTGTCACCCAGCCACAGGAACGAAGGCATATACGTTCCGGGGATGCCATTCTTCACGATGCGATGCAGGTCATCGCGCGTCGGCGTTTCCGGGTTCAGCGTCGACGTGAATTTGAACCGACCCAACCGGTAGTCACGGGGCAGCGGGTTGAGGTACTGCGCGGTCGGTCCCTTGCCGTCGCCACTGACGCCGTGGCAGTGCATGCAGTTCTTCATGTACACGACGCGACCGGTTTTCAGCGACTGACCGAAGCCCACGATGAACTTGTCGCCAGCCGCGGGAGCCGGCTCGGCGGCACCGGACCACGTCAGATGCTTCGTTGACGCGTCAAACTTCGCGACACTGTCCGCGCTGGTCTTCTCTCCGGCGCGGGGACCGGTCAGCCACAACAGCGGAGCCCCCTCCACGACCTGCGGCGCGTCACCGTCCCAAGTCGCCGTGACACTGTTCTTATCCGCCAAGACTTCTCCGACCGCCCCTTTGACTCCACCGAAGTTGACCGGGAAGCGCTGCCATGCCACCAATTCCTGGGGCGTGCCAAAGCGTTCCTTTAACGCAGTCTCGATGGCCTTTTCGGCCGGGGAAATCAGATCCTCAGTCGCCGCCCGCAGGCTGAATTTCGCCTGCGGTCCCGGGCCGCAACCGGTGGCCAGCAGCGCGGCGATCCCGACAGCCAAACAGCAGCCACTCCGCCGCAAGGCGGAGACTGTCCAACGACGATGAGTGATCAAACAAGACATCTTGGTTACCGTCTGTGCGAAGCCATTTGAATGCATCCAACCGGACCGAATCCATCCGCCGCCGCCGGTCACTTGCCCAGCTTGGACGCGGGGACTTTGATCGTGATTTCGTTGTCGCCCGGCTTGATCTTGACCACCAGTGATTTTTCCAGAACCAACCCCACCTCATGCCACACCAGAAACTTGTGTTCTCCCGCCGGCAGATCCTTGATCTCGAAGGTTCCGTCACTCTTCGACACCGCCGCGAACGGATGATCGAGCGGCAAATGGTACGCCTGCATCCACGGATGGATGTCGCATCGCACCGACACCGGCTGCTTCTCCGACTGGTCATACTTCAGCGGCACACCCACGCGGTCATCCGGCTGAATCACACTGTTGAACGATGAACCCTTGGTGGGAAACGTGTGGGTGTTGTGGGCGGCGGCATCGCCGTTTAGCACATTCACCAGTTGCTTGGTTCTCACCACCATCGCATGCGGCAGGAAGATGCAGGTCTTCTGATCGAAGTCGATCTTGTCGGGCACTGCCGCCGGCTTCACACCTTTGGGGGCCTTTTCGAGGTAGACGAACACATTCGCCAGCCCGTCGCCGTTGACGATGATCCGCTCGTCGGGAATCGCTTCAGCCCCGCAGACCGTGGGATCCTTCGCGGCTGCTCCTTTGGCGAACAGGGGTGCCGGAGGCGAGAAAGCTCCCTCAAAGACCACGCGACCTTTGAGCGTCCCGATCCCACCCGCATCGGCCGTGACGGCCTCGGTCGGCGTGGCGGAGGTCTCCGTCTCAGCCACGGCTGCGGCTGCGGCATCCGCGCGATACTTGACTGTCGGAACCGTGTTCGCACCGGTGACCAACTTGCCGCAGCCACTGACTCCGCCCACCAACAACACCGCCGCGGCCAAACCCAGCGGCGCACCGCATCGTTGCCAACTTCTGATTGTGTGCATTAGTCGTTACCTCCCGCACCCGCAGCCACCGGCTTGGGTGGCTCGCTGATGATCTTGCCTTCGCGTTCCATCAGCTTGTAGTAGTTCACCAGCGCATCCCGCAGCGAAACCGTCTGCCGCAGACCTTCGCCCCCGAAGAGTTCGGGATAGCGCGGCTGCCCGCCAACCTGCTGCGGCGGCAATGGAGACGGCATTGAAGTGTACGGTGTGATCCATTGTGGCCGGTACAACCACAGCAGAGCCCAATCGGGCTTCAACCGTTCGGCGGCCAAGTCCAAGTTCGGGCCGCGGATGTCGGTCTTCGGATCACTGATCGCCACCTGCCGGCCACCGACCGAGTGGCACTTGATGCACAACGGGGCGTTCAGCATTTGCCACGATTCCTGCAGGTAATCCTGCTTCTTGTCGGGATACGCCTTGTGGAAATCCGTGTTCTTTGCGTTCAGATAGCTTGGCTCCCGCTCGGCGATCAACTGGTACGGAAACTCCGTGCCGTCGATGGCGGCGAAGTAGTTGGCCAGCGCCTGCGCATCATCGTCGCTCATGTTGAACTTGGGCATCCGCAGCACTGTCGTGTGACGGAGGCGGCCGGGGTTCCGCAGGAAGTTGAACAGCCAGGGAGTCTGGACCTTCGTCCCTTCCTTGTACAGCGGCGGCGGTGCCATCTGCCACGCCATCGCCGGTTCCTTGACTGTCTTGTTGTCCACCAGGCGCTTCACCAACCATTCCGCGTAGGAGCCGCCGCGCGCCGGTTCGATCCGGTCCAGATTCAAGGCCGGGAAGATGAACTTATACGTCGGAAACAGCTCCTTGCCCGCGACGGTCAGCACATCCCATGACTCGACGACGTATTCCTGATCGGCGGGCTCGTCTTCCGGATCGGGATACTTGGTCACCATGCCGTGGAACTTGACGATCGGCAGCGACCTCATCCCGTCCTCGGTCTTGAAGATCTTGGTCTCGCCCGTCAGTCCGTTCTGCAACGGACGCAGCTTCTTCAGCAGGGCGACCGCTTCCGGATAATCGGCCGACTGGTCGGTCGCCGTGATCTTGTCGACCTCGGCCCCATAACGGATCTTCGGCAGTTCGAGCATATGGCAACCGGCGCAGTTGAACTGCTCGATCAACCGCTCACCCTTGATCTTGGCACCCGCCGCCCCACCGGGGTTGTACAGGTACTCGCTCGATGGCGGCTCGGCGACCAGCCCGAGCACGAACGTGGCGATCGCGTCAATCTCTTCTTCCGACAGCGGGAACTCGGGCATCCGCAACCGGTCATCGTACGGCTTAGTCTCAACCATCTTGTGGTCGTAGCTGCGGGGTTGCCGGAGCTTCTGCCACAGGAATCCGGGCCGGCCGTGGTGCGCCAGGCTCTCGTAGTAGAACGCGGCCGACCGTTCGCGCTCCCCGTCTTTCTTCGTCTTGAACTCGTTGCGTTCGGCGCGGCTGATGCCGTCCTCAACGCGGTCCTGCAACGACGAGTCGGCCTTCACGGTGATGGGCTCGTCCAGTGCCTTGCCATCGCGCCAGACAGTCACAGCGACCGGAGATCCGACGACCGTTCTTTCGAGCGCGTCTTCGTATTCGTCGAGGCTCTTGATGGCAACTCCATCGAGTGCCAGCAGCACATCGTCAAACTTCAACAGACCCTTGCCGGCCTTGGCGACGCGGACGCCACTGGTGTCCTTGAGATGCAATCGTTTGGCATTCGCCGCGTCGATCGAATCGACCTTCACGCCGAGACCCGCCTGGCCGTTGTGGTGCAGGTATTCGTGGATGTGCTCGAACGCCAGGCGCGAGCGGTCTTTCTTGCCCCAGTCCTGGAGCCCCGTTCCGATGGGCCGCGCCTTCTCGAAGTTCGGAATGTCATGGCAGCCGTAGCAGCCGTAGCGCGTGATCGACTTCCGACCGAGGTAACTCAGTTTGCGATCGTGGAACTCGGCCGCATCCAGCTTGTCGCCACCCCCCGCCAACTCGATCTCGTCACCCTTGATGTCATTCAGAGGCCGCGGGTATTTCCCGCTCTGCATCAAACCATCCACTTCCTTGCTCGTGAGCATCTTCTGCAGGAAGTAGCTGACCAACTCATTCAGAACAACATCATCGCGGACAACATTATCCAGCGACTTTGGAGTCTCGTACTGCTGTGTCGGCTTGAAGTCCGCGGGGGCTCCCTCCAGCTTCAGCAGGAAGGCGGCGATGTCGGCGGCGGGATCGACGTGCTTCTCTCCCGATCCTTCGCCGTCGAGGAACAGGTGCGGCATCTTGGTGCGGGGATGATGCCGCTCGGGCTCGCGAATCCAGGTGTACAGCCAATCGAATCCGCGCTGACCGGCCCGCAGCTTCGCATGCACCTTCGAAAGCTCGGGTCCGAATTCGGCGTTCAATCCGGGAACTTCCTGGTGCGTGTGACAGACGACGCAGCCCTTGGTGGCGAAGAACTCGCGGCCGCGCTGCGCGTCCGGCTTGTAGCCCTCGACCGGTGCCAGCGTCTCCAGGGTCTCGGACTTCTTCAACAGGTAATGCGACATCGCCGCGATTTCGACCGGGTTGTACTTCACGGCCGTGTCATCGGACTGGTTGTCCAGCTTGAAGAACTGCGGCATGCGCGTGGTCGGCCGGAACCGTTTCGGCTCCTCCGTCCAGTGGGCGACGAAGCCCGCATCGGCCTTCGAAGCCAGGTGCCGCAGCGACGGGCCGACCTTCCGCATCTTGCCGGCGACCTGATTGGGATCCTTCGCGATCTCGGCCGCTTCGGCGGCTGTTGATGGCTCCAGTCGCAAATCAGGACCGATGATCTTGCTTCCATCGAAGCCCGAGATCTCATGGCAGCCGAAGCAACCGTAGGTCTGAACCAGTTTGTGCCCGCGCACCACTTTCGGCGCGGTCGCACCGAACTTCTCATTCACGCCCAACTCGACCACGTTAATGTGGCACTTGATGCACGACGATTCCTCGAACCGCTTGGGATTCATCGGGCGTTCCCAGAAGTGGTTGTCGAACCACTTGGCTTGGGGATTAGCAGCCCAAACTTCCGCCTGAGCCGGATCATTCGGTGTGTGCGAAGCGTTGGCGAACGACGTCCCTGAACCCTGCCCCTCGTGGCAGACGGTGCAGCCGAACTTCGGCAAAGGATGAGGACTGGTCGCGCTCAGGTACAGGCCGAGATTCGGATGCGACGCATACGGATGCGGGTACTTTCCATCCTTCAATTCCTTGCCGTGCGGAAAGGCACCGGCAATGGACGTGGTCACGGTGTCGTCCACGACGTCGATCAACGAGTGACAAGTGCGGCACCGGTCGAACCGCTCGACCTGCGTCATCCCACCCAGGCTGAACTTCAGTCCGGGCATCCAGTCTTGGGTGACACGTTCGGGAGAGTTGAAGCCCTCGACGATCGGCACGAGCATCAGCTTTCGCTTGTTCGACGACAGCCACGTGTCGGGGTCGATCCTGTTGATCGCCGCATGCACCAGACCGAGGCTGGTCTCTTCCGCCTTCAATTCCTTTTCGATCTGATCGAGCGGCGCGGTGATCTCGGACAGGTATGCCTTGGCGTCGATCGTCTCCTTCTTCAACGTGCTGAACTTGGCTTCCATTTTCTCAACGAGCGACTCGAGATCCCGGTACTTTGATTCCACGGGCGTCAGCGCGTCTTTGGGAAGGCTGTCGCGAATTCCCAGATTGTAATCCGCACGGGCGACGTCCCGCTTGGCCCGTTGCAGCTTCAAGTCGCGCAGGTGGTTCGACTCATTGTCACGCGCATCCTGAACCGCTTTCCGGCGCGTCGACTCGCTGGGAAACTCTTCAACAGTCAACTCGTCCTTGCCGAGCCGGTCGAAGACGGGCTTCAGGCGATCGCGCAGGGCGCGAAACTGTTCCGGTTCCTCTTCCGAGTCGAAGTCTTTCAGCGTGAGCTTGCCATCCTTGAGGGCCTTGTCCAACGCCGCCAGTTCCCGCTTCGCCTGTTCGCGATGCGACTCCAGCTCCGTCACCCTGGCCACGTGCTCGGTTGCCGACTTCATGCTCGCTTGGCGGGCCTGCAAGCGACCCGCCTGATACTTGAACGCGTTGCGCTGGTATCCGCGCCACTCGTCGTTGTAGTCAGCCCACATCATCCACACCGTGGTCAGCAGCAGCAGCAGTGAGCTGCCGCAGAACACGCGATGCATCAACTTCGGACTGCGAAGATATTCTTCATTCGCCGGCATAATACCGAACCATCCTTCGGGACACTTCTGGAAACCGCCACCGCCGCGGGCCGATCCCGCCTAGGGCCGACTTCACCGCAGGCACGCGGGGGAGAACCAGACCCGGTCTCCCGCCGATCCAACTCCAGCCCGTCAAATATTAAAAAACCACTCGGGAATCGCCACGATGTATTTCAGGTTCACCGCCCAGCGCAAGACCATCTTGATCGGCAGCGACATCATGAACAGCATCAAGTTTGCCAGCACCATGAAACGCAGAAAACCCATCCTGAGGAAAAACTTGCGGAACACGGTCGCCGCCATCAGTGGCGGCAGGGCGAACAAATACGCCGCCACCAGAAACAACCCGACCCATTCGCGGTGCAGGATCGTCAGGATCTGCACCACGGGAGACGACCCCGCGGCGGCCACCGGCAATTGCTGGCCCCACAGCGACAACCAGTACCACTCCGACACATTGATGTTGTTCAGCAACACCAGTTTGTGGGTGTCCCAGTACTCGTAGGGACTGAAGAAGTTCCAGTTGGGACCGCGCAGGAACGTGCCCAGCACGATCATCGCCACCCACAGGGGGAGGAAGCCGAACATGAACGTGATCACCGCGAACTTGCGTTCATTGAACGTGTAGTAGCCGTTCCCCTGCTTGTTGAAATCGATGTACGGAATCGCCATCAACCCGACCAGAATGACACTCGGCAGCACCACGCCGGCCATCCAAGGGTCGAAGTAGACGAGCATTTCCTGCAGACCGAGAAAGTACCACGGGGCTTTCGACGGATTCGGCGTCTTGGCGGCCGAAGCGGGCTCTTCCAGCGGGGCCTGCAAAACGATGCCCCACGCAATCAGGATTGCGGTCACCACGACCATGCAGATCAATTCGGTGTAAACCAGATCCGGCCAGGTCAGAACCTTTTCGTTCTTGTCCTGCTCGACCAGCGGCCTGCCCGCGGCGCGCCGGTTGTCGTTCTCGACCGACTTGCGGAAGTACAGCCACGTGAAGAAGCCGACGATGTAGAGCATCGCCACGATCGGCACGTTGTCCGGCTTGCCGACGATCTGACGGAAGTCGTAATCGGTGATGCTGAGCGTCATGAACAACAGCGACAGATTCAACAGAATCCAGCCGGCGGTCATGGTCGTCCAAACGGACCGGAACACGATCATCGCGATGAACACCGCGGTCGACCCGACGAAGAACGCGACCGGGTTCGAGCCCGCGTTGATCGGAGCCTTCAGGATCTCCGGCATCCTCAACAGGAACGACTGGGGATTGTCCGATCCGGTCAGGTGGGTGATCCCCACCATCAGCAGCAACGCGCAGTAGATCGCCCACAGCGACGCGATCGGAACCTCCTGCCCCTTGCCGAGCAGGCCGCCCAGATTGAGCCGGAAATTACCGTCCACGGCGTAGCTGCGCCGAACCCAGGCGGCGTTCATCACGAACAGCAGCAAATACACCCAACCCAATCCGTACACCACGGACGCGGTCAGATCTGGGTTGTGTTGCAGATGGAATTCCATGACTCTTCCGTCACCCACTGAACGAACATTGCAAAACAGGCCGATTCAACCCGCCGAACCAATCAACTCGCCGAACCAACATCCCCGACCACGAACATCACCCGGCTGCGAACATCACAGCGGCTGGCTGATGCCACCGTCCTTGCGGACACGCCAGAAGTGGATCGCGATCAGCAGCGACACGACCAGCGGGATCGCAACGCAGTGCAAAATGTAGAAGCGATTGAGCGTTGCCTCACTGACGAACCGGCCGCCGAGCAACAGGAAGCGGGCATCGCTGCCGCTTGTGATCAGGTCGAAGCCACCGATGTTCAACAACTGCGCCCCCGGACCCTCATACCCCAGGAACGGCGTGGCACGGGCCATGTTCGAGCCGACGGTGATCGCCCAGATCGCCAGTTGATCCCACGGCAACAAGTAGCCGGTGAACGACAGCAACAACGTCAGCACCAGCAGCAGCACGCCAATCACCCAGTTGAATTCACGCGGCGGCTTGTAACTGCCCGTCAGGAACACCCGGTACATGTGCAGCCAGACGGTGATCACCATCGCGTGGGCGGCCCAACGGTGGACCTCGCGCATGATCCCCAGCGTCGTCACATCCCGCAGCGCCAGAATGTCGTTGAACGCGAACTGCAGCGTCGGACGGTAATAGAACATCAGCAGCACGCCGGTGATCGTCTCGACCAGGAACAGGAAGAACGTAATCCCGCCCATGCACCAGGTGTATGAGAGGGCGATCCCCTGCTGCTTGACGGACACCGGATGCAGATGCAGGAAGAAGTTCGTCAGCATCACGACGATGCGGTTACGGCGATCAACGGGCGCCGGATGCCGAAAGATACTCTTCCAAATCTGCGAGCCGCGAATGTAGTCGCCGACAGACATCGAAACGCCCTTATCCCGCCTGAACCACAACAACCCGAAACACCGGCACTCAAACAATCAGGAGACCGCAACGAACGAAGCGGGATCGACCCACTGCCCCATTTCTTCCTGGAACTTCATGCTCTTGTCCACTTCCAACATCCCCTCGGCGATCTTCAATCCCATGCGTTCCAGCGGACGCGGAGCCGGACCCTCGAAGTTCACACCCGTCATGTAAAACCCCGACCCGTGGCAGGGGCACTTGAACTTCTGCTCGCCATCCAGCCAACTCGGCGTGCAACCCAAGTGCGTGCAAACCGACGCCAGCGCGAAAATCAGATTCTGACCTTCATACTGATCCGTATGCACCACCCAGATGCCGTACTGGTCTTTCCACTTGTTGGAGACCGTATTCAGCGGGTAATCGGAAGTGGGACCGACCTTAAACTTGGAGGGGGGCTCGACCAAGACGTTTGGCATCATGAACCGAGCCGTGTGCAGCGTCCAAAGGCCCGTGACTTCCGTCAGCGCCGCCCAAGCCGCCATGAACGGCGACATCACCAGCGACCAGACCATCATCCCCGCCAGAAACAACAGCACGCTTCCCGTCAACGCCGACCCGATAAAGCAGGCCGCGCTGATGCAGGCCACGACCACCACGCCCGCCAGACCTCTGCGTTGGGGAGCGGGAGCCTTCTTGGCAGCGGCAGAGACCGGTTTGGCGGGAGCCGGAGGTGCAGCCACCATCGGCTTGGTTCCCGCCGACGGCGCGGCGGCCACCGTCTTGCCCTCGCGGACCGCCTTCAACATGTCCTGCACGGACGGACGCGGACCAGCAGTCGTTGCCGCAGCCGCCGCTGGTTTCGCGGCAGCGGGTACTGGTGCAGTCACAGGCTCGGCAACTGCCGCGACTGGAGCAGCCGGTGCGGCCCCGGCTCCCTTGGCGCGAATGGCCGCGAGAATATCCTTGGTCGACCCCGGCTTGGCGGTCGGCGCGGCTGGAGCGGCCGGCTTCGACACCGTTGGAGCCGGAGCCTCGGCCGCAGCGACCGGTGCTGGCACCGCCTCGGTTGGCGGCGCTGCTTCAGCCGGCGGCGCTACGGTCGCGGAACTCTCCGACGACGCAGCGGCAGCCGCGGCTTTCTGTGCCCGGATCTTCGCCATGATATCGGCTGTGGAAGGCTTCTTATCGTCCATCTCGGTTCACTTCCCGCGCAGAATGGCAGCGATCGTCAGTGTCGACACTCTTCTCGCCCGCCCTTGGAACGGACGGATTCTGTCAACATCCCCGCGGACTGACAACCAACGAGACGAAACCGTTCCATAATTTCTCAGAACCAAGAAAGGGGGAATCATCCTCAAGCGACGGGAATCAGAGACGATTGTCCGCTACGCTGAAACACCGCGCGAAACAG
>JAYTIB010000232.1:0-5673 GCA_043732205.1 Schlesneria sp.
CCGAGCACCGGGTCTCCATACAGGAACGGATCGCGCAACGTGCCACCGAAATACGGTGCGGGGTTGTCATACGCCGGGGGCGTGATCGGCGGCGTCTCGAAGGTGGAAGGCCCCTGCCCGCGAATCACCGGTGCCTCGCGCACCCGCTCCGCGCGGAACAGCGCCGGCATCGCCAGCCGCGGCGCGGGCATCTCGCTCGATCCCCGAAACAACATCGCGGGATCGGCGGCGGACAGTGGTCCGGACTGTCCCAGTGCCGAGGGGGCATAGACCGCCAGAACGGTCACGATCGCCAAGAGTGGAATTCGCACGACGTTTCTCGCCCTAGAGCCGTGAAGACCAGTCGTGACTGCGAATACGCTCGACAATCACCGGCTGCGGACAACGGGAATTGCGCCGCCGCGAGCAATCAACCGGTCAAAACCGCCGATCAATTTCGGCGAGGCGGGATTTCTCAGAAAACTTCAGGCAGGTCAACACCAACTCCAGCCAATTCCGCCGAAGGGGTGCATGACAGGAATTCCCCGTTCCCTGTGAGTTGAGTAGCCTCCCGTCGCGGAGATGGATCTCCGCGAGAAGTGCAGAACGACCATTCGAACCGGGTGTGCATCTCAATTCTGGGTGAAATCGAACGAACGGGTTGTTGTCGACACTGAAGGAGTAATGCGAGAGGCAGATGAATGTTTGTCCCCAATACAAGCACGACGCGCAAGCGAGTGTGCCTGAAAACTCACTCACTCGCTTGCGCAGCGTGCTTGTATGTCTGCTGCTGACCCAAGAGCCGCAGCGACTTTGACAGACTTGGATGAACCGCCTTTCGGATTCCACCCAGAATCGTGACGCACACCCATTCGAACCTGTCCTCTCTTGTTTCAGTTGAAGGAGGACGAGTTGCCCCATAACATGCCTCCAGCCAGCATTGACGAATCCTGGGTCGGCGAGTAGTACGCCGTGCTCAGCTCGAGCCGGGCCGGTTCTTTTCTTTCATGTCTGATTTGTTGGCCGCTTTTCCAACCTTTCTTGCCGAGGAGTTCTCATGACAAGCCGACACAGGTGGCGCGGGTTTACGTTGATTGAACTGCTGGTGGTCATCGCCATCATTGCCGTTCTGATTGCATTGCTGTTGCCGGCCGTTCAGCAGGCCCGCGAGGCGGCGCGGCGCACGCAGTGCAAGAACAACTTGAAACAGTGGGGCCTGGCCATGGCCAATTACCATGACACGTACTTGATGTACCCGATCGGGGGGACGGGCGGTTGCTGTTCCGTCCAACCTGCGCTGGGATTCATGCCGCGGCTGTTGCCGTACATCGATCAGGCACCGCTCTTCAACCAAATCAATTTCTCACTGGTCGACGCCAACTCACAGGTGCTGTCGAATGGAAAAACCGTTTTGAGCACTGTCATTCCGGCGGCTGTCTGCCCGTCGGACCCGGTCAACCCGTATCCCGGCGTGGGGCAGACGAACTACGACGCCTCGCTCGGTTCCCAAGGGAACAGATCCGTCAACCCTGCGTGCGAACCGTATCAGGGATTCGCGCAATTCGTGACCCCGAACAACGGTGACACCCTGAACATCGGCCAGATCTCGGGCATGGGGAGCCGCGATGGCCCGTCGATTCGAATCAAGGATGTCACGGATGGGACGTCCAACACGATCCACATGGGGGAAGTTCTGCCATCGTGCAACGATCACAGTTTCGGTGGCCTGTGGCATTCCAACGGCATGGGGAATTTTCATTCGTCAACCATCGCCCCGATCAACGATTTCACCACGTGCAGTTGGGCCACGGGCAGTCAGATTCGCTTGGCGGGCTGCACCAATTGGAACAACTGGAACATCAGTTGGGGATTCCGCTCGCGCCATGTGGGCGGCGCGCACTTCCTGTTCGCCGACGGGTCCGTCCGTTTCCTCAGCGAGAACATCGATCACGCGACCACGTTCCAACGTCTGGGTGGTCGGGCCGATGGTCAGGTCGTGGGCAGTTTTTAGTGCCGGGTCGGCGTTCAAACCACGGGTCGCCACTGTCGCCAGACCGTGGGATCTCGTTTTCATTTCGCAATCAACCCACGCTCTGGCGAGCGTGGCTAGAACTGCGCTTCTCAGCCTTGACGAAGCACCACTCTTTTTTCACCGCGTACCAAGAAAGCAGCCTGTCGTGACTATCAGTTCTCGAATCCTTTCAACATGGGTTTGCCTGTGCCTGGCCGTCGGATGTTCGTCCAGCGGCAGCGGGCCGAAACTGGTGCCGGCCGACGGGACCGTCACCTTTCAAGGCAAGCCGTTGGCGGGTGCGACGGTCATGTTCGTCCCCGAGAAGGGCCCGTTCGCCATGGGGATCACGGACGCGAAGGGGAAGTTTCAACTCTTAACCGGCACCAGCCGGGGAGTGGTTGTCGGTCCCGTCAAGGTCTCGGTGACCGCGGCGGAGGGGGGGAAACAAGAGGGTCCGGCAGCCGCTTCCGAACGACCGCAAACACCGGCCGAAACCGAAGCGTTCATGAAGAAGGCGGAAGAGTTTTCCAAGGCCGTCGCCGCGGGAAAAGCGGATGTCCAACCGAAGTCGCTGATCCCCGAGAAATTCGGCAAGGCCGAAACCAGCGGCCTGTCGTTCATCATCAAGCCGAGCGCCGCCGAAAACCACTTCAAGATCGACCTGTAGGCGAACGGTGCTGCGATGGTCGACATTGGAACGCTGTTGGATTTGTCGCAGGCCGGCCGTGCCAAGCGTTGGACCTTACGCGGTCCGCTGTTTGTGATTTGGTGCCCGAGCCGCGCCCGTCAGGAAGTGGGATTCAGAGAACGCTTCCTGACGGGCGCGGCTCGAACAATCGTCTCACTCAGCGCCGAGCCACACATTAATCACGCTGATGGCGGCGAGTTCGCAACTCATCCAGTCGAATGCGGATTCGCGGAGCAAGCAGCGGCTGTCGTGCCTGAGTGACGGTCAACGATTGTTCCGCTGTCCGAACAGCGTCGTCCCAGCGGCCGTCTGCGGCGTACGCGTCGGCCAGATTCAGCAGGACTTCCGGTTCCGCGAAACGGGTGAGGCGGGCCGCCCGCAACCCGTACTTCAGCGCGTCATCCGGTTTCCCCGCACGACGGAGCACACGGCTCAGTTCCAAGACCGAGTTTGCGGCCTTGGGATCGATCGCGACGGCTTTGGAATGGCGCTCAACAGCCTCCGGCCAGCGACCGAGTTTGGCGAACGCGAGTCCCATTTGATGATTGATCTTGGCGCTGTACGGTTCAACGTCATCCGCCTGCCGATAGAACTCCAACGCTCGTTCCGGTTTCCCATCCAAATACATCAGCCAGCCCAGCATGGCGGGCGAGTACGGTTCATCACGGTCGAGTGCCGCGGCCGATTCGAGATGACTCAGGGCGAGCTGCTTTTCCCCCATGACGGCATACGTCGTTCCGAGCCTTGCATGAGCCATCGCGAAATCGGGCTTGTCGGCCAGAACCTTTCGATAGGCCGCGATCGCCTCGGGATAGCGATGCTCCTTCTCGTGCCACTGCGCATCGTGGTAATTGGAATCGATCCCTTCCTGGATTCGGAGCAGCTCCTGGAGTTTCTCCCGCATGACGGTGCCGGGCTCGAACCTCAGTGATTCGCGGCAGGCATCGATGGCGGCCAGATACCGGTATTCCTCCTGCCGCTTCCCACAATCCAATCTCCAAGACTCGGCCAGCAGTTTCGACAGCCGCGCGGCTTCGTCGCGGCTGCCGGGGTCGGGCTGCCGGCGATGCCATTCCAACAGCACGCTCTGGCGCGCCCGGAAATGGATGCCGATCTGGTGCTCGTACCGCTTGACCGGTGCGACGTATTGGTCACTTTCCGTCCGGAAGGAGACCTGGATCTTGCGATGCTCGGGCATGTGGCAGCCGACGCAGTCGCCTTGCACGGCGGCGGGAAGATTGTTTCGATCGCGGCAGTCTTGGTCGTTGTGACATTGGCGGCACGATTCGGCTCCGGCGTTTGCGGCGGAGCGCGGCCGGTGCGGATTGTGGCAGGTGACACACGTCAGGGTTTCGCTTTTCTGGAAACACTTGCTCTGACGCAGGTACGACGTCTGATTCGCGACGTGGTCATCCTCCGGATGCCTCGTCCGCAGGGAGACGTAAGACTCGTCGAGCGGCCGGCCCGGTCGATAGTCGAAGGCCGGCCCCCGATGCTTGAGCGCATTGCTGTGGCATTGCGCGCACAAGTCCATCTGCCGCTCGCGCGACAACTGCGCGGGTCGGACCACGGCGTGCGGTTGTTTGGTCTGCGGATGATCACGGTGAAAGGCGACGTGTTCGCGACCGGGTCCGTGGCAGACTTCGCACGTGACTCCCAACACAGCCTTGTCGCGGCCGTACTGATTGCGGCTGCCGGGAACGTGTTCGAACCAGGTGTTGTGGCACTCCACGCACCGGATCGTCATCTCGCGCGAGAAATCGCCGCTGCCGTGCGGGTCAAATGGACCGGCCCCCCACGAGTCGAGCGGGCTCAGCCAGACCATCGGCAGTTCGTGGAGTCGTCCGTCGTGCCACGTGAAGTAGACCTCGTCGCTGCCACCGGCGGCTCCGTAAATGAACGCGATTTCCGCGGCGGTCGGCGGCGTTGGGGGGATGGATTCCCGAGTCGCCGTTTGCAGGAAGCGGCCTTCCGATGCAGTCATCTCGAATCGCAGGGACGAACCGGGAACCTGGAATTCCCCGCGTCCCGGCAGGAAGCCGGCCGGCAGGATGCCGGAGCTGGGGACGCAGTTGGCGAGGAAATGGCGCGTCCCCTGAAACTCGGCGACACGTTCGGCGTGACATTCGGCGCACGCCTGCGGTCCCAGATAGCCGGGGTTCGAAACGACCAGCTCGACGATCTCGTTGTCGATGAGCGGTGTGTCGATGATGGCAGTGTCGTCGGGAGTCTTCACCGGGTCCGCACGCCAGGCACGGACGCCGACGATGCCGAGCACAACCAACACTCCGGCGACAGCCCAGACGATTGGTTTGCGGACCGGCCAAGCCAGCGGAGGCCGGGGCATTGCAGCAGTCCCTTGGTTCACTCGTACGGTTGGTCGAAGCTGGAGCCGAACGCAGGTTCCCACAGTTCGCGGCCATCGTATTCGTCGGCGTTTTCGGTTTCTACTCCATGCAGCCGAAACTGACACGTTCTTGACTGAGGAACACCAACCCGAAGCGTAAGCGGCTGTGCATTTTCTATTTCCGAGAGTTGCACGGTGTGTCGCGATTCGAGCGGTGTCTCCTGACCACGGCCCGGTTTCGCGTTCTCATTCGCGCTCCTTTTGATTCGCGCGGACCAAATCGATTTCCGCGCGAATCAAAAGGAGCGCGAATGAGGAGAGCCGCCGAACTGGAGCGAACAGACAACGGTCGCTTCGCGGCGGGCAACTCTCTGACGTTGTTACCGCACAGCCCCCAAGCGGGGGAGTGCGTCGCGCTTCCCCGCTCATGCTTCGGGTTGGTGTCGGCTTCGGCCACGTGGAATGTCACGATCGAATCGCGCATCGTCCGGCGTGCCACAGGAGCACGTTCGATCGTTCAACGGTTTCCGGACAACGCATCAAGCTGACTGAGAGCGTGTGAATCTTTCAAGTTCAACGGCAGTCCGCCACAAGATGTAGCGTTGGCTTCAGCCGACGCGGTACGACATCCTGCGTGGGTTGAAA
>JAYTIB010000233.1:0-2101 GCA_043732205.1 Schlesneria sp.
ATTGGGCGCCAGCCCCCGGACTCGACACGACAGGAGTCCGGGGGCTGACGCCGCCCGGCTCACCAAGAATGTCGCATCGACGACCGGGTGAGGTCGAAAATGTTGAGACATCCAACACCACTCGAACACCCGCAGACTATGGCCCCGTCGCAATGGCGATTCAATCGACCCACACCGTTCAGGCTTGAAGGTGGACGAGCGTGCCGAGGCGCTTGAGCTCGGTGCGGCGGGAGGCGGCGAGCGTCGAGAGCGTCGGCTGGTTCAGGGTCAGGCGCGTGCTGGGCTTGGGGGGATCGACCTCGATGACCATTTTCTTGATCTGCTCGAACGTGACGGCTCGCAGATCTTGAGTCGAGAACGGCGTGCTGCCGGTGAGCAGTTCGAACAGCAGCACGCCCAGGCTGTAGACGTCGGTCCGCGTGTCGATGTCGACGCTCCCCTCGGCCTGCTCGGGAGACATGTACTGCGGCGTGCCGAGGAACTGGTCGTGTTGCGTGAACAGCGTCTCGTCGGTCACCTCCCGTGGAATCCGCCTACGACAACGAAAGCCAACTTACGCGCGTGAGCATTTTCGCGCGACTCGGATCACCGGGAGCGGGCGAGCGGGAACTGGCTTGGTCCGAGTTTCGTGCCCGCTACGCGCCGATCATCGCCGGGTTCGCGACCAAGTGCGGCGCGAGTCGGCAGGACATCGACGACATCATTCAAGACGTGCTGACGAACTTCCTCGGGGCGAGTGGCGAGTTCGCTTACGACCCGGCCAAGGGGAGGTTTCGCGGATACCTCAAGACCTGCACCGTCCGCGCGGCGATCCGCCGGGCCGGGAAGAACGTCCGCTACCGCGGCATCCCGCTGGACGAGATCCCTCAGGCCGAACTGGCCGTCGAACCGATCTGGGACGACGTCTGGGAACAGCAGCTTGTGTCGCAGGCATTGCGGATCGTCCGGGAACAATGCCGGGACAGCACCGCCTTTCGCGCCTTCGAGCAATACGTCCTGCTGGACCGCTCGGCCGAGATTGTCGCGGCCGAGTTGGGAACGAGCGTAAACAACGTCCACCAGGCCAAGACCCGAATCACCAAGCAACTCCGGAAGACCGTCCAACGCCTGCGCGAGTTGGAAGACGAGTGACAACCTCAGTTGGTCCGGGAGCAGAACGGCGAACGCGAAGGCAGCGTGGAAACGCACCCCACAATAACCATCGGTTGCTAACGGAGGAGATCAGTCACGCTGATTTCCAGACGCTGCGTCGGCGACAGGTTCCACGCGACGGATTGGCCCGGTGCGCGGATCGTTTGCTGAGCGTACTTCCCCGACGCCGCATCCGGCTGCTCGTAGACTTCGACCTGGGACTCCGGGAGGTTAACGAGCCAATACTGCGGGACTCCCGCCATCGCATACAGCCGCTGCTTCGTCGAACGGTCCGTGCCGAGCGACGAGTCGGCGACTTCAATCACCAGTGGCAGGTCCGCGGGACCGGGATGCCGATCCGCGTAGTCCTCTTCCGTCCCCCGCACCACGGCGACATCCGGTTCCGGGGCGTTGATGTCGTTCAACGTGACGGGAAGCTGAATCTGCACATGACAGCCGGCGGATTCACACGGAAGCGTCAGCAAACGCTGCAAACGCTTAATCAGCAAAGCATGACGCGGATGATGGCTCATCAGATTCTCCCCGCGAGCGCTGCGATCTTTTCGAACCAACAATCCGTCAATCAGTTCGATCGGATCGCCATCCTGAATGATGCCGCTGTGAATCATCTGGTGGAACTGATCGACCGTGATCGGCACGAGCGGCGGCGCAGTGCCGCTGCGCACTTCATCAAGCAGGGTGATGGACATCGCGGAACTCCGCAGTCGAGGGATCATTTCGGCCGAGCAAGCGCTGAATCACGTTTCGCCGTGATGGGACTCGCGATGGGCACCGTTGGCGTGTGGCACTCCAGCAGACTTCTTCGGCCAGTGTGAGTCAATCCGACGGACCCGTCAACGGACGCACCGGCTGGGTGGTGGGTCAGTTTGAAAACGGCACTCGTGTGGCACGCCCTGAGTCTTCGAAGGGCGTGGGAATTACGCTGTGCCTCGATCCACGCCCTTCGAAG
>JAYTIB010000234.1:0-5666 GCA_043732205.1 Schlesneria sp.
ATGGGAAGTGTCCACGGGCCGCTGCCTCCGCTCCTTCGAGGGACACACAGACTCGGTCACGTCCGTGTGCCTGCGCGGCGACGGTCGATGTAGCCGAAGTCCAGCTTCCCGCCAAGAGGTCACGTCCGTGTGTCTGAGCGTCGACGGCCGCTACGCGCTCTCGGGCAGTCGGGACAAGACACTGAAGCTGTGGGAGGTGTCCACGGGCCGCTGCCTCCGTACTTTCGAGGGACACGCAAAAGCGGTTACTTCCGTGTGCCTGAGCGCCGATGGCCGTTACGCCCTCTCGGGAAGCAGCGACAAGACACTGAAGTTGTGGTTTCTGGACTGGGAATTGGAGGCCCAGCCGCCTGCCGACTGGGAGGAAGGAGCACGGCCGTACCTGGAGATGTTCCTCGCCAGCCACATCCCCTACGCCGCGACATTGCCAGCGGATGGCACACCGTCCGACGCAGAGATCACCCTCGCCCTGACCCGCCGTGGCCAGCCGGTCTGGACCGAGGCCGACTTCGAGCCACTGCTCCACACCCTCGGCTGCGCCGGCTACGGCTGGCTCCGCCCCGCAGGCGTCCGCCGCGAACTCGAACAGATGACCGCCCACTGGCCAAGCCCGCCGCCGCTATGCTGATCTTTTACCCAAGATCGTTTGCCCGCTCCTGAAGGCGGCAAGAATGCTGGCAAAAGATCTTGGGTAAAACATGAATTGCTTCGACATTCCCCTTTCCGAGGACACCACCGATGCCCGCGAAAGTCACGCTCAAGGTCACTCAAGGCAAACTTCAGGGTCAGGAATTCGTCTTCGACGAACGGACGACCTGCATCATCGGCCGGGCCAAAGACTGCCAGCCGCAAGTGCCCGATGACGACGATCACAAGACGATCTCGCGGTATCACTGTCTGCTGGATATTGACGCGCCCGATATTCATGTGCGTGACTTCGGCAGCCTCAACGGCACCTGGGTCAACGGCGAAAAGATCGGCCAACGTGCGGAAGGGAAAACGCCCGAAGAAGGGCGGCAGGAGACGTTCCCGGAACACGACCTGAAGGACGGCGATGAACTCAAGCTGGTCGATACCGTGTTCCGCGTCGGCATCTTCGTCCCCACCCGCTGCGTCGAATGCTCGGTCGAGATTCCCGAAGCACTCCAGGCGAGTTGGCAACGTTCGCCCGGCATTTTCCAGTGCGACTCGTGCCGTAAAAAAGCCGCAGCCGCTCACCGCAAGGAACCACCCCAGCCGAAGCCCAAAGTGTGTGCCAAGTGCGGACGCGATGTGTCCCGCGAAATGGGCGAGCAGCGGCAGGGCGATTTTGTCTGTGCCGTCTGCCAGGCCGATCCCGAGCAGATCGTGAGACGGCTGCTGGAGATGGCCAAATCGGGAGACAAGAGCCTGCTGGCCATCCAGGGCTACACCGTCTTGAAGGAACTCGGCAAAGGAGGCATGGGCGCGGTTTATCTCGCTCGTCACGACACGACACGACTTATGAGCAAGTGGCGCTCAAGGTGATGCTGCCGCGTGTGGCGGTCGAGGAACACGCCCGCGAGACTTTCTTGCTCGAAACATTCAACACTCGGGCGCTCAAGCATCGCCATGTGGTCGAACTGCGGGACGCGGGGTGTTCCCAAGGGACGTTCTTCTTCACGCTGGAGTTCTGCGACGGCGGGAGCGTGGACCAACTGATGAAGCAGCGCGGCGGAACGCTGTCGATTCCGGAAGCGACGGAAATCACATTGCAGACGCTGGCAGGGCTGGACTACGCGCACAACGTGGAAGTCCCGGTCACACTCAAGGACGGCAGCCGGGCGACGGCGCGGGGGCTGGTTCACCGCGATCTGAAGCCGCACAACATCTTCCTGTCCGGCTCCGGCAGTTCTCGGCAAGCGAAGGTCGGTGACTTCGGCCTGGGGAAAGCGTTTGATACCGCCGGGCTGAGCGGCCGAACCTGCACGGGATCTTTGGCCGGGACTCCCGTGTTCATGCCCCGTCAACAGGTGATCAATTTCAAGTACGCCAAACCGGAAGTGGACGTCTGGGCGATGGCCGCTTCGCTGTACTTCATGCTGACCGGTTGCTTCGCGCGCAACTTTCCCCAAGGTCAAGACCCGTGGCAGACTGTGTTGCAGACCAGCGCGATCCCGATCCGTCAGCGCACGTCGTCGATCCCGCAGAAGCTGGCCGAGGTCATTGATGCGGCGCTGGTCGATAAGCCGAACATCCAGATCAAGACCGCCCCCGAGTTCAAGCGGCTGCTCGAAGGAGCACTGTGATGAATCGAATCACCCATGCGGGCTTGACCGATCGTGGCCGAGTTCGCCAACGGAATGAAGACCGGTGGCTGGCGGATGCCGACTTGGGACTCTTCGTTGTCTCGGACGGCATGGGGGGAGAATGTGCCGGTGAACTGGCCGCGCAAATTGTGATCGAAACGTTGCCGCTTCTGCTGCGCCAAGCGCTGGCCGACATCTCGGATTTGTCAGACCTGCAAGTCATCGAACAAGCCCGTGGTGTTCTCGCCGACCTGAGCCATCACGTTCGTCACGAGAGCCAGGGACAGCCCGGCTTGGATGGCATGGGAGCCACGGTCGTGCTGACCCTCATCCGGGATCAAACAGCCCTCATCGCCCACATGGGTGACAGCCGGGCGTACTTGTTCCGCGACGGGCGGCTGGAGCAATTGACGCGGGACCATTCGCTCGTGCAACTGCTGCTCGACTGCGGGGAAATCACACCGGCCGAGGCCGTCCACCATCCGTCACGCGGCCAGTTGACTCGATTCATCGGCATGACCGGAGAACCGTTACCGGAAGCGAGAGTGCTGGAACTGCACTCGGGCGATCGGCTGTTGCTCTGCAGCGACGGTCTCACCGGGATGCTGACCGATGACGAGGTGCGCACGATTCTCACCGAGAACGTCTCGCCCACGACGGCCTGCGAGCGCCTCGTTGCAGCGGCCAACGCGGCGGGCGGTCGGGACAACCTCACCGCCGTGATCGTCGCCGCCGTGGACAACGAACCAAACATCGCCTGATCGCCTGAAGTCATCACCAATCAGCCAAGTTTGCTTTCGACCGCTGGCCGTTCCATGTTTTACCCAAGATCTTTTGCCTGCTTCATGACGCTTTGATGTGCAGGCAAAAGATCTGGGGTAAAAGATGAAGAAGTCTCGTGGGTCTGAGGTCGAGCCTCGTGTGTAGTACGACGGCGCTCACGAGCCCAACAGCGCGAGCAGCTCGCGAACCTCGTTGTCGACCTCGGCCTCGGAGCCGACCTGATCGCGGACCTCTTCGCGGAGGAAATGCACGAAGCGCTTCTGCGTCATGTCCAACGCATAACGCACCTGGTCGCGCGTCAGGCCGAACCGCGAACCCAACGCTTCCTGGGTGACACGCTCGGAGAGGTCTGCCAGCGCATGAGTGGCGGAGAAGACTTCGTACCAGCGCGGTTGGCCTTGCTCCTCATAGAACAGCCGCAGGCGTTGCAGCACGTGCGCCACGAGGGCGGCGGCCCATTGCCGCATGAAGAGGCTCTCGGGCGTTTCGTTCACCGGCACCTCATAGCTCTGTTCGGCATCGCCCAGCAGGGAGTGAATGGACACGAGGCGGTCGTCGAACACCACCTGCCGCGCGGCACGTCCCGGAGCCTGATCGGACAGGAACCGCACCAGAACCGTGAGCAAGAACGTGCGGAAGCGTCCGCGCATCGGCCTTCTCCAGCCACTCCCGTTCCACCAGCCGCAGAAAGAACTCCTGCGTCAAGTCCTCGGCCCGATGCACTGAGTAGCCTCTGGCCCGGACGAAGCAGAACACCGGCTTCCAATACGCCGTCGCAATCCGGTTCAGATCCGGCAGGTATTCCTCGCGCCGGCGATCCTGCACGAGTTGGATGAAACTCCAAGCCGTGGTCGGAAACAGGCCGGACGCAGTCGGGAAAGAGTCTTCGCGGGACATGATGACAGAATCCCCCGAACCAGATCGGTGGCTCACGGCGTTGAAGTTAGTTCGGCGGTATGCCGGTCGCAATCATTGATACCGCGAAGCCTCACCCGGTGGAAATGGAAACGGCCCGACATCAACCCTGTATTCCTTCTTTCATGCAAGTGGTTGATCGAATTCTTCACGGTCACGATCCGCAACCGGAATACGCGCGAAGCCTACGGTCGGGCGGTACGGGACTTCTGCGGCTGGTGTGAGGAACGAAACATCGGCCTCTGCGACATCAGCCCGTTTCTCGTCGCCGCCTACGTTGAGGAACTCGGGACGAAGATCGACCGCCCGAGCGTGAAGCAGAAGCTCGCCGCCTTGAAAATGCTCTTCGACTGGCTCGTCATGGGGCAGGTTATTCCGGTGAATCCCGCCGCCTCGGTGCGAGGGCCGAAGCATGTCGTGACGGTCGGGCGGACGCCGGTCCTCACCGCCGAAGAGGCCCGGCAGCTTCTCGATTCGATTGACGTTTCCACGATCACCGGAAAGCGCGACCGGGCGCTGATCGCGACGATGCTCTGCACCTTCGCCCGCATTGGAGCAGTGACGGCGATGGACATCGAAGACTACGAACAACGCAGCCGCCGGATGTGGATCAACCTCCCTGAGAAGGGCGGCAGGATTCACGCGGTCCCGGCCCATCACACGCTCGAAGAATATCTCGAT
The DNA here is from genome assembly GCA_043732205.1 of Schlesneria sp. GTDB lineage: Bacteria > Planctomycetota > Planctomycetia > Planctomycetales > Planctomycetaceae > Schlesneria. The sequence continues at coordinate 4,647 of JAYTIB010000234.1, forward strand.
GACTACGTGTCCGCTGCGGGCATCAGCCACGAAACGAAGACACCGCTCTTTCGCTCGCTCAACCGGAAGCGACAACTCACGACCCGCCGCATCCATCGCCGCGAAGTCCTCGCGATGGTGAAGCGTAGGGCACGCAAGGCCGATCTTCCCGGAACGATCGGCTGCCACACGATGCGGGCCACCGGCATCACCGCCTATTTGTCGAACGGCGGTCTCCGCGAACACGCCCAACGGATCGCAGCCCATGCGTCGAGCCAGACGACTCGGCTCTATGATCGGCACAGCGATGCGGTGTCACTTGATGAAGTCGAGCGGATCGTGATTTGAACATCCGGCAGAATCGTCCGTGCGACCCTGTGCGGTCATTGGCTCGTGCTCCAGCGACGTTCCGATGGGGCTTTTGATCGTCGCCAAACATCCGCCGTGACACCCGCCGGTGGCCGTGGCTCATGGCAACCCGAGCGCCGCCTTCAGGCACCCGTCAATCTGCTGCATGAGGGGCAGAGACAGATGGCCCCGATGGTGGCGATGATCCGTCGTTGATCGAAGGTCAGGAGATTCTCGCACTGAATCATCGAATCCTGCCGCAGGCCGCTGAGCGTCCCCTCTGACGTCCCGATCGGGATCAGAAGCTGCGTGGAAGAGGCCCGATGCTGCGAGCGGCTGATGGCGGCGAGGATCGTGTCGGTGATGCGCCGGTTCAATCCGTCCTCTTGCACGACGAGCGCGGGTCGCACCTAAGTGAAGGCCGACCTCTTGAAGGTCGCGGGACGTCGGCCCGGAGCTGGTGGTATTCGAGCCCCATTCGCAGTGGGCACAGGAGCGATCCGCGAAAATATGTTCAGCCTCCGAAATAGATGCGAACATTTTTCCACCGTCGCGCATCTCTACGGTAAGGGCGATGTTGTTCATCGTCGCCGATCAGTTTCAGGAAGAATCCTGCTTCCAAACGAACAGGGCACAGGTCTTGCGGATCATGATGCTTTCACGGCGGATGCCCGGATGCGATCAGAGCGGTAC
>JAYTIB010000235.1:0-2096 GCA_043732205.1 Schlesneria sp.
ACACTCCGTGTGCCGTCCGCGATAGCGCGATTCGCAGAGGAATTCGGTGAACGGCACATGGAATGTGCCTACTACTTTGATTTCTGTCGGACACGTCAACCTAGGATTCATGAATCGCCAGGGCCAATGCCGTTTTGAATCTGAGCAAGATGTCGGGTGGGACCAGCGGCGCTTCGCCGCGCCGGCCCACCAGCAATTCTCGATGTTTCTTGATGGTGGGCCGGCGCTCGAAGCGAGCTGGTCCCACCCTACGTTGAAAAAGGCGATGGCCCTGCTTGAATCGCCCGTCATCTGCGATGCGATCGAGTCCCGCGGGATCGGGGCCGACGCGATGCGAGTCTCGTGGTCGTCGCTTGACTCCCCAAGCCGGGCATTTCATTCTCGACCGGACATGGCTGATGTCATGGTTTCTTCAGCGCCGGTTTTCAAGCCGACCCCCGGAACCACTTCGAAAAAAGGCGTTTCGATCCGTGGTCGCGTGTTCGGTCTTCCGCAGGGCGGGTGCATCCTCAACATGATCGTCATCGGAATCGAAACGAGCGGCCTGAGTGGCAGTGTCGCACTGAATCAGAACGGACAGTGCCTGGAGTCACGTTCGCTGGATCAGGTCGGACGCCGGCACGCCCAGACGTTGGTGCTGGAACTGCACCGGTTGCTGGCCGGGCATCAACTGACACCGCGCGATGTGGAAGCCGTCGCCGTCAGCCGCGGTCCCGGCAGCTTCACCGGATTGCGCGTGGGACTGGTCTGTGCCAAGACGTTCGCCTATGCCACGGGATGCCAGTTCGTCGCGGTCGACACCTTCGCGGCGGTCGCGATGAATTGTCCACCGGATGCCGGTGACGTCTGGGTTGTCGAAGATGCACAGCGGGGCGACCTGTTTGCCGGGCGATACCACGTTCGTGAAGACGGCGATTGGGAGCAGGCAAGTCCCATCGAAGTGGTCTCTGCCGAGACGTGGCTCCCGTTGCGAACCGCCGACGAGACGATCACCGGCCGCGGCCTGCTGCGCTGCGACCTGTCACTCACGCAGGCACGGTGTTTGACCGGCGACCATGTCATCCGACCGATGGCGTCCGCAGTGGCAAGCCGGGGTGAGCGCATGTTGGCGGACAGACGGTCGGCGGTCGATGTGGATTTCGACTTCTGGAAAGCCGTGCCGTTCTACATTCGTCAGAGCGCGGCCGAGGAGCTGCGCGAGAAACAAGACGCCGCCGGCGTTGGATAGCCCGGATTATTCATGGGGAACCACGAAATACGCGAAAGACACGAAAGTGAAGAGAGTTGCGGGAGTGCATCTCAAGACATTGCTCGTCGTGCCTTGGCGGTCACTTGGGATCAGAACCCTCGACTGTTCTTCCCTTTCGTGTCTTTCGTGTTTTTCGTGGTGCATGATCCGGATTAGCCGTGCCTCATCTCCAACCCCGTCAGCGTCCCCGTGCTTGAGCCGAAGCGGTCCGTTTCGATGCCGAGACGTTGCAGCATGCTGACGTACAAATTGCAAAGGGGTGGCGGATTGACCGGATCGAAGGCGAGATGCTGCCCATGCTGGAAGCCGCCGCCGGCCAGCAGGACGGGCAGGTTCTTGACGGAATGGCTGCTGCCGTCGCCGAGGTTGCTCCCCAAGAACACGGTCGTCCGGTCGAGCAAACTGGCGTCGTCCTCTTTCGTCTGGTTCAGCTTGGTGAGCAGGTCGCGTACGGTCTTCATGGTTTCCTGCTCAACGATCCGAAGCTGGTCGAGCTTGCCCGGATCCTTGCCGTGGTGCGACAGGTCGTGATGGCCCAGGGTCACGCCCGGAATCGGCGGAGCGTAGGTCGAGCCGGCCAGCATGATCGTGATCAGCCGGGTCGAATCGGTCTGCAGGGCCAAATGAGTGAGGTCGAACAGCAGCCGCGTGCGGCCGATCAGGTCGGCCGCATTGGCAATGTCCTTCGGCGGCTCGACATCCACCTTGGGTTTGGGTGTCTTGGCCCAGCCTTCATCCTTGACGAGCCGCTGCTCCAACTCGCGGACGCTGGTGAGGTACTCGTCGAGCTTGTCGCGATCGTCAGTGCCGAGGTCGGACCGCAGCACATTGGCTTGATCCCGGACGT
>JAYTIB010000236.1:0-5660 GCA_043732205.1 Schlesneria sp.
GTAGTCGAATTCGTCGCGGACGTCGCGCAGCGCCTGGTGCAGGCGCGGTGATGACAGCAGTTCGGCGGGGTTCGCGGGGACTTGTCCGGCGGTGATCAGGCTGAGGCCGGGGATGATCGTCGGGCGGACGGCGTTGAGGACGTCGAGTTCCCCCTGCAACACTTCGGACAGTCCGATTGGCTGCGGCACGCGGAACAGGTGGTGGACGTTCGGGCGGCGCAGATCGGCGTCGAGCAGCAGCACGCGCTGGCCGGATTGCGCGAGTGAGAGCGCGAGGTTGCAGACCAGCGTGGTTTTGCCGTCGCCCGGTTCGGGGCTGCTGACGAGGATGCTGCGGGCCGCGTGCTGTTCGGCCGTGACGAGCAGCGCGGTGCGGATCGAGCGGTAGTTTTCGGCTTCGATCGAATGCGGGGCGCGCAGGTAGCGCAGCGCGGGATGCGGCAGGTGCGACTGGCTCGCGTCGTCGACGGGTGTCTCGAACGCGACGACGCTGCCGAGCACCGGTTGACGCAGCGTGGTGCGGACGTCGCGGACGTTCTTCAGCGTCAGGTCTTTCAGCTCGCGCAGCAGGCAGACGACTGACACGAGGAACATGCCGAACAGGCCGCCCCCCGCGTCGAACTTCATCAACTTCTTCAGGACGAGCGCGTCCTTGACCGGCGCGAGCGTCTTCATGGTGTAGCCGTTGGTGTCCTTTTCGATGGCGACCTCTCCCTCGCGATCGAGCCGCCTCGACCACAGCACCTGCAGTTGCAGCAGTTCGCCGCGCAGTTCCTGGTCGGTGGCGCGATACCCGGCGAACTCGTTGGAGCGGGCTCCCTCGCGCTTGATCAGCGTTTCCAGTTCCGCGTCCTTCAGGTCGAGCTCGTTCAACTGCCGGCGGAGCGAATCGAGATACATGCCGATGTAGTCGATGCGGACGTTGCGGTCGGTGGCGGGAACGTCAACCCCTTCGGGCAACTGCACGCCGAGTTTGCGGTAGGTCTCGACCACCTTGACGATGCTCTGCCGGACCGAGACCAGGTCGGGATGGTCGCGGCCGAAGTCGCGCGCCAGATCCTGTTCGCGCAGCAGCAGCGGGATCAGTTGCGACTGGTAGATGCTGATCTCCGGGCCGCGGCTGTTGCGTTCATTGCGACCGTCCATGTTCATGAAGCGGCGGACTTCCTGTTCGACGGCGTCGCGCGGATCGCCCGCTGCGACAGCGTTTTCGAGGCTCTTCCGCCGCGAGTGCAGTTCGGCCTGACGGATGCGGTTGCGGTTGCGTTCCTCACCCAGCGCGTGGATCACGTCTTCGGGGGCGATGTTCGTCGTCTGCGCGTTCTGCGTCTTCGGGCCGAGCGCCGAGCGGAATTCTTCGGGGACCGTTTGCAGGAACGCGCGGTACTCGGTCTCTCGCAGATGCAGCTTGTCGAGCAGGTCGGCCGACGTCTTGCGGGCCAGCGCCAAGACCTCGGTGGAATGCTCGCGGCTCTGCTCGATCAGATACTCGTCGTAGGCGGCGATGAGCGCCTTCACCACCTGGCGCGCATCGGCCGCGACCCGGCTGGGATAGCGGATCTCCAACACGGTGGAGTGCGACCGGTCCTGACCGGCGATCCGCTTGACCTTCAACCCGTCCAGCACCAGTTCAATCAGATCCGGCTCGCCCCGGAACGTCGGCAATTCCTTGAGATGCCCGAGCTCCAGCGCCTTCTCCGCGATCATCGGGCTGATGATCAGTGGGATGTGCTCGCTCGGCTTGCCGGTCTCCTGCAGCATCCGCTCGCTGTCGCGCACCGGCGGCAGGTACTTCCGCGACACCAGGATCTGCGCGACCGCCTCGTATTCCGGGCCCGCCTTCAGGTAGGCCAGATGACCCGCGATTGCCCCCACCATCAACCCGGCCAACAACCACCATTTGTGACGGATGGCCAGTTGCAGATAGTTGATCGGCAGCCGCTCGGCCTCGTCATCCGGGTTGACATGCCCCGGCAATGCGTCCGCATGGAATTCAAGTTCGTGCTTCACTGGAATCTCTTTCATCGAAACGCCGCGTTGACGTGGAACCTCTGACGACACCAACCCGAAGCGTGAGCGGGGGACTGATTCACGCTCAATTCACCGCCGCCCTCGCTAACGCCCTCACCAGCGCCCTCGCTGACGCTTCGGGTTACTTGCCAACTTCAACAGACGGAGGGTGCCAGCGGCACGATGCGCTGCGGCGCACCGTGTGTCTGACGCTGATGTTGTTCCACGTACCAAGCCACCGTTTGCCGCAGACCCTCGCGCACGGAAACATCGACGCGGTAGCCCAGGTCGCGCACCGCGGCCGAGATGTCCGCCCACGAATGCTGGATGTCACCGACCCGCGGCGGCGCGAAGTACGGCGCGAACGGCACGTCCATCGTGTCACAGATGATCCGCAACAGCGTCACCAGATCGAGCGACTCGCCACAGGCACAGTTGTAGACCCGGCCGCCCACCCCCGGCACCGACGCCGCCAGCAGGTTCGCCCGCACGACGTTGTCGATGTGCGTGAAGTCGCGCGACTGGCTGCCGTCGCCGTAGATGGTCGGCTGGTCCCCCTTCAACAGCGCCGCGATGAACCGCGGAATCACCGCCGAATACTGGCTGTTCGGATCCTGCCGCGGTCCGAACACGTTGAAGTACCGCAGCCGGACGGTCTCCAATCCATACGTCGCGGCGAACGCTTCGCAATACAACTCGCCCGCCAGCTTGGCCGCCGCATACGGCGACAACACCTCGGGCACCTGACCCTCGTGCTTGGGCATGGTTTTCTGATTGCCGTACGCGCTGCTCGACGCGGCATACACGACCCGCCGCACACCGGCCCGGCGGCAGGCGTCGAGCACATGAATCGTCCCGGTCGCACACGCCGCATGCGTCTCCAACGGCCGCTCGACACTCCGCGGCACCGACGCCAGCGCCCCCTGGTGAAACACGACCTCGACCCCGTCGACCGCCGCCTCGACCGCCGCCAGGTCGGACAAGTCGCCCAAACGAAAATCAATGTCGTCGCGCACGCCATCCAGGTTGGACAGCGACCCGGTGCTCAGATTGTCCAACACCCGCACCGCATGCCCGTCTTCCACCAGCCGCGCCGCCAAATGCGAGCCGATAAACCCGGCCCCGCCCGTCACGAGATAACTTGTCACTTGGGAATACTCCAGAGAGTCCTGTTTCGTCACACCGTCATCCTCATCGCATGATCACCAAGGCCGTGTCACGGACCGCGCATCGCCCGGATGACTTCGCCCCAGCCTTCAGCATGCGGACCAAGGAAACCTAGCATCGAATTGATGCCAATGCGGAACATACCCCGGCCACAGGGTAGCAACACGGTGTGGAAAGATCGCCACGTGACAGGCGCCACCGGCATCGTCGCTACAACCGAACGAGACCGGCCGGGCGTGACTGATGTCGCACGTTCGCGACAGTTCGCCAGCGTTCCTCATTCGCGCTCCTTTTGATTCGCGCGGAAATCGATTTGGTCCGCGCGAATCACAAGGAGCGCGAATGTGAAGACGGAGGCGAAGCGGTGACATCCGAGCGCGCATGAGCATCAGTCTGCGCGCCGGGAAAGGTGGCTCGCAGGAGTTCATCGCCCCGTCGTTCATTTCCTCCGGGATGCCGGAATCAACGGGATCGACTACTACTACTTCTTCTTCGTCCTCGTTGCCTTCCAGACAGCCTCCGCGTAGTCGCGGTTCAGCCGGACAAACTGAGTCTGCCGCACATCCATCGTCTGAGTGTTGCCGTTGGGGAACTTCACAAACACGAACGGCAGGCAGATCGCCTTGACCTTCAGCGGCGTTCCGGCACCGGGCGCCCGAAACTGGATCTGCACCGATTCGTCCGGGGCCACCGCGGACGAATCACAGCACCACAGGAAGGACGGAAACTGATGAACGACATTCAGCGCCGCGACGTAGTCTCCGCAGTGAAGATCCTCCGGCGCGACCGAGGCCGACAGGTGCGGCGAGTCGTTGCTTGCGCGGATGGTCTTCATGGCGGTCGCTTTGAGTTTGGTGACGCGGGGAAATCGGCGACGACGGACGAGTCTCGCTGACGCCGTCGCTCCCCCGCAGACACCGGGCGTGTGGGAAATGTTCGCAGGTATGTTGACAAACATCGCGCCGGCGGATGTTGTGAGTGCCGATCGAGTCCGTTCACCACCGGAGGCACCCGAAGTCACATGCGATTCACCGTTCGACTGACCTGCGTCTGCCTGGCACTGGCGATCATCCTGCGTGACATTCAGGCCGAGGACTGGCCGCAGTTTCGCGGCCCCACCGGTCTCGGACATTCGTCGCAGACGACGCTTCCGGTCGAGTGGGGCGGAAGCGAAAACACGAATGTCGTGTGGAAATCGCCGCTGGTCGGCGAGGGACACGCCAGTCCGATCGTGTCGGGCAACCGGCTGTTTGTCTGCACGGCCCGTTGGCCGGAGTCGGTCACCGATCGCAAGCTGACCATCCCCGAACATCATGTCCTGTGTTATTCCGTGGCCGATGGCAAGCTGCTGTGGGATGTCCAGGTGGATGCCGGTCCCTGGCGGCGCGAGGACTTTCGCAGCGGACCCGGCGGAGGCTACGCGGCTCCCACTCCCGCCACCGACGGCCAGCGCGTGTATGTGGTCTTCGGTTCGTCCGTGATTGCGGCCATCGACTTCGACGGCAAGATCGCCTGGCGGAACGAAATCAAACCGCACAACTTTGACGTCACAGTGGGAAGCAGTCCGATCCTGCACGAAGACACCGTCCTGATGCTGTGTGCCGTGACCAACCGGAAGGACTCGCGGCTGATCGCGTACAACAAGGCCGACGGCTCGATCCGTCGCGAGACCCCGCTGCCGCAGACGGGATTCGCTCACAGCACACCGGTGAAAATCAACGTGGCGGGCAAGCCGCAACTGATCATCGCCGCCTCGGGCGGTGGCGAGTCGGATGGCGGAATTCAAAGCCTCGATCCCGGCAGCGGCACCGTTCTGTGGTCGTGCCGTGGCGGCGGTGACGCGGCGTCCCCCGCGTTCGGATCAGGCATCGTCTACTGCGACAACGGACGCGGCGGGCCCGGTGTGGCGATCGATCCAACGGGCTCGGGCGACGTCACGAAGACACACATCAAGTGGCGAGTCAACCAGGTCCCCGAAGGGATCGGTTCACCGACGATCGTCGGCAACCGCGTCTATCGCCTGCACACACCCAACATTCTGAAGTGCTGGAGCGTGGAGACCGGCGAGCAGGTTTACGCCCAGCGCTTGGACAAGCTGACCAGCAGTTGGGCGAGTCCCATCGCCGACGGCGCGGGCCGCCTGTACTTCGCCACCGCCGGTGTCAGTTATGTCATCCAGACCGGAGACGATTTCAAGGTGCTGGCGATCAATGATCTGGGCGACCCGAATCACGCATCGGCCGCCGCGTCGAATGGAAAGCTGTTTCTGGTGGGAACGCGGCATGTGTTCTGTGTCGGCGCGAAGTGAGTTGCTTGTCGCTTGTAGGGTGCGTGGAGTCTTCGGAACGCACCGCCTTCGGAACGCACCGATTGAAGACTCGCACGCTCCGATGACGGTGCGTTCCGAAGACTCCACGCACCCTACAGATGAACATCAAAAGTCGCACACGGCTGTCCTACAGATTTCTGAAACGCCCACATGC
>JAYTIB010000237.1:0-5659 GCA_043732205.1 Schlesneria sp.
GATCAGACGGACCCGGTGGAAAACTACCTGCAAATCCGCGAAGAACTGCGGTTGTACGACGAGGCGCTCGCGGCACGACCCGAGATTGTCGTGATCACAAAGTCGGAATTGCCGGACGCCGATGCCGCCGCCCAATTGCTGGAAGAGCGAATCGGTCGCCCGGTCCTGAAGATCAGCGCCGTCACGGGACGCGGCCTGCCACAACTGTTGCAGGCCACGATTCGCCTGTTGGATGAATTGGAAGAAGTCCAAGAGTAGTGCCCAATGGCACTCACTCTGAGCAAATAACCCGAAGCGTAAGCGAGGGAAACTCCTCTCACGGTTGCCCTTGCTCGCCCTCGCTCACGCATCGGGTTAGTAAAGCCAGTGCCATTGGAATAGCGCCCGGACACGGGATTCCCGTGGACAATCCCACACCGCAAACAACCCTGCGGAGAGTTCCGATGAAACGTGGTCGCCGCCAAACCGGCTTCAGCCTCATCGAACTGTTGGTGGTCATTGCCCTGATCGCCTCGCTGGTCGCGCTGCTGCTTCCGGCGGTTCAACAGGCACGCGAGGCGGCCCGCCGGCTGCAATGCCGAAACAACCTCAAGCAGGTTGGTCTCGCCCTGCACAACTACGAGGGAACCCACGGGTGTTTTCCCTTCAGCAGCTTGGTAGTCACCTCCGTCGGAAATGAAACCGGCTGGGCGTGGGGAACGATGTTGCTGCCGTACTTCGACCAGTCACCCCTGTACCAGCGGCTGGGTCCGAACGGAAACAACGCTCCCACCGGCCCCGACGCCCAAACGACGACGGTCCTGCCGTTCTACTTGTGCCCCAGCGATGCCAGCGAGAACTGGAATCTGCAGAAGGGGGGACACGCCAAGTCCAACTACGTGGCCATGTTCGGTTCCAACAAGGACTGGTCCGACATCGGCAACGGCATGTTTTACTACAACAGTTCCACAAGGGACCGCGACATCACTGACGGAATGTCCAATACCATCGCAGCAGGCGAGCGAAGTTGGGACGGGTTGATTCACGGGTCAATTGGCAACGGATCTGTCGGCCGGATTGGATCGATTTGGTTTGGGAATCTGCGGGGAAACCGTCACGACGTCATTTCCTGGTGTGATCCCCTGCTGGTCACCGACCAGAGAATCAACGGAGATCACCCGAACGCTTTCAGCAGCCTTCACTTCGGCGGTTGTCACTTTCTGTTTGCGGATGGTTCCGTCCATTTTCTCAACGAGAACATCGACAATTCCGGAAGCTTCTGCGCGTTGTCAACGACGCAGGGCAACGAAGAGAATGGATCATATTGAAGCAAAGGTGGTTCGTACGACAACCTGTTTTCCGTAAAATCCAAAAAAGACGTTTTATTTGGCTTGACCGCTCCAGTCAGGGTATTCATTATCTTCCGCAAGCGTCCGTCGACAGTCACGGCGACGCCGTCAGGAACTTCCCAGACCCCTCAAGGAGCCAAGCTATGAAACCACGGACGATTGAAACAGGTGTTCGCGCGGTGGCGGTTGCATTGGTTACGGCCGTCGGTTTGTTCGCTTCGACTCCCAACGTGCATGGGAAAGCGGACACCCGCGGCGGGATCATGTGCGACGTGAACAAAGTGGTTAACACGCTTTGCGGAGACACGGGGTACTCGGGCACATGTCTCTACACGTACAAGACATGCTCCTCGACCTCCGGATGGCGGTTCATGACCTGCATCAAGAAGCCGCTCACAACCAACGACTGTGAGAAAGACCATGCGCGGTGCTTTCCCCGAGATGATTATGCGACGAGCGGTAATTGCACTCCCAACTATCTGCCACCTTCCGCGACGAGAGTGTCGCAGGCACAGTAGTCGAACCGTCCGAGCTTGTGAGTCTTTGTGGCGTGGGTTTCAACCCACGCAAGATGTCGTACCGCGTCGGCTAAAGCCAACGCGACATCTTGTGGCGGACCGCCATTGGGCTTGAAAGATTCACACGCTCTCCGCGTCCGTTTCCACGTTCGCAAGTATGGTTCCACGTCAGGGAAAGCTTCCGCCGCATGCGTGCGGAGGAAGCTTTTCACTTTTTCAGTTCGGCGAGATGAACGAAGGAAATCAAACCATGAGGATGGCAGCAACCTGCATGTTCTTTTTGGCACTGCTGGCTGGTGTGGCGTCGGGCGAGGAAAATCTCAGCCTCGAACAGGTTCTCGCCAGACACAATGCGACGCTTGAACGACTGAAACGCTGCGTCGTGACGACCCGGGAAACCTGGATGTTGAAACGAGCGGATTCGACCACGGAACGGGTGATATCGACCCGCGAGTGCAAGGTGCGCATGGACGGTTCACTCGCGAATTTGTTGGTTGACGAAGTGAACTATCCGCCCGGTGCATCACCGTCGTTGGAGGCTGATTCGCAGGGGAATGCCAATGAATTCAACTACGTCTGCAATGACCAAGTCCTGCAAATCTTCTATCCCCATGAGACCTTCGATGTTCGTCCCGACGCCCCCAGGGCAGTCAACGGGAGGCTGTCACCGCAGCCAGTCGACGAGTACTTTGTCCACCACACCATGGGCCATGCCGCCATTGCATTCGGGCTGACTTCCTTCCTGAGCCCCATTCCGATCGCGCGGCTGATCTCGATCAGCAGGAACGGTCCCGTCACGAAGGATGACCTGGGCTACCGCATTGAGGGGACGGCCCCCGACGGCACACGACACAAGGTCTGGTTTGACCCGCAAGCCAGCTTCATCGTGAGGAAACTGGTGTTTGAACAGACGGGCGAGGTGCTCAATGACAACCGGTTTCAGCACAACCGGCGCGTGCTGAGTTCTCGCTTTGGTTTTTCCGAAAAGGCCCTGGTCAATTCCGTGACGTTCGAGATCCGAAACGTCCAAGTCGTGCCATGGAAGAACATGCATGTGATCACCGGATTGGAAACCACGAAGACCGTCACCGCCACTGACGGAACCAAGTCCGTCGAGCGCACCAGCCATTCGCTGACCGATTGGAATCTGGACCCCGATTTCTCCGATCCCGCCTCGTTCCGACCCCTGCTGCCAGTCCCGGACGGATCGCGCGTTTTCGTTCAGGACACTCCCTCGTTGGAATACGCCTACAAGGGTGACCACATCGAATTGGCGGTCCACAAGAAGACGGTTGAATCGCTGGAGCACGTCAAGTTGCCCAGCAGGCCGGACGCACCGCGCATGCAGTGGATCTGGGCGGCTGTCTCGGCTGTCCTGGCGGTGGCTTGGTGGCGACTGCGGGCCTTGGCGGGCTAGGCAATCGCGGATTCGTTTGTGGAACTTTGTCACCGCTCAGATTTTGACGGAACCCAGCATGACGTGGCGAAGTTTGCCGGCCGGTCTCGTGTTACTGATGGCGGTGATCCTTTCACCGGGACTGGACCGCCGCGCCTGCGCGGCGGACTCATCGTCCGCAAGCCCGGCGGACGAGATTCCCGATGCCTCCGAGGATGGGAGTTCGTACTGCGGAATCTATTGCGTGTATGCCGCAGTCCACGGCTTTGGCCGGAAGATGGACTTCATCAGCCTGCTGCAGACGAAGTACGTCGGATCGATTCACGGCAGTTCCATTCACGAATTGGCCGCGGCCGTCGAAGACAACGGCTTGCACGCCCTGCCGATGATGGGGCTTTCGCGGGCGAACCTGGTCTCCGCGCGGACGCCCATCGCGTTGCATGTCAGCCGAGCCCACTCACCGGCCGTCTTCGGACACTGGATTCTGTTCTTGGGAATGGAGGATGGTCAGGCCAAAGTTTTGGATGCCCCGCACCGTCCGGAACTGATGCCGGTGGCCGACATCCTTGCCCGCTGGGATGGGGTTGGCATGTACATTTCCGAACAGCCCCTTTCTCCCTGGCGTCTGAAGTTTGAATCGCTGTTCACCGGGGAGAACCTGGCCCTGTTTGCAGCGCTGCTTGTGCTCACCACAATTCTCCAGCGCGTGTTGAGTGCTCGCCGGGGCAGCCCGCGACCGGCGCGACCCGTCTGGATCGCGGCTCCCGCGCTGCTCCTGGCCCCTGCGGTGATGGCGCTGGCCTGGCATCTGCTGTCCCACGACGGATATGCCCGCAATCTGGTGGCGGTGCGCACGGTGATTCAACAACATCGCCCGTCGTTCCTGCCCAAGCTGCGGGTGCGCGACATGGAAAAAGCCCTGCACGATGAAAACGTGGTGATCGTGGACGCGCGCTATCCGCGCGACTTTCAAGCGGGGCACCTTCCCGGAGCGATCAACGTGCCGGTCTTCACGACTCAAGCCGAGCGTCGGAAGTTGCTCGACGGTGTCCCCAAGGGAGCCCGCGTGATCGTCTACTGCCAAAGCGAAGGCTGCCAATTCGACGAGGCATTGGGTTCGGCGCTGGTGGCCGAGGGGATCGACAACGTGGCGCTGTTCCCCGGCGGCTGGACCCAGTGGGAGCAGAAGCAACCGCCAGACAACACCAAAGAGACCGGCAAGAAGAAGGAGGCGGTCCAATGAATGAACCTGTGGCAGAAATCAAAACCACCGACACCGCGCCCTCCCGCGTGTGGCATCGGGTCTGCCGGGAATTCGACTGGGTTTCGCGGTTGATCATCGGTGGGATCTTTGTCTGGAGCGGTGCCGCGCACCTCGCCAATCCCTATTACTTTCTGTCCACGATTTACCAGTACGAACTGACGAGCGCCCCGGTCGGAGCGCTCATCGCCTCGTATCTGCCATTCCTCGAACTGACACTGGCGTCGTGCCTGCTGAGCAGCACCTGCCCGCGGCCCGCGTGGCTGGTGACGTCGCTGTTGCTGCTGTCATTCGTGGCCGTCCAAGGGTCGGCCCTCGTCCGGGGATTGCAGATCAGTTGCGGCTGCTTCGGCCCCGAAATCAACCGGCCCGTGGATGCGACTTCGATTTCATTCACGGCCGCTCTGGCGTTCCTGTCGATCTGTGCCGCCATTTCGCTGTGGCGGTCGCGACCGATCAATCCCGGGGTCGCGGCGACCTGAGTCATCATCGCCCCCTTCGTCTATCGCCGGTGCCGACGCTCGCCTAGAATGCCGCAACTTGGTGTTCTTCGTACATCCGGAGTGTTGGCACTGATGGCTGGTCGTCCCGCACGTTGCCTCGTGTTCCGCAGTCTCGTGATCGGGTGCGGTGTGATCATCGCCGCGCAGACGTGCCCCGCGCAGGCACCGCGCGGACGCGACGTCCTTTCGTTGCTGCAGGACAACCACCGGCAGCGTTTTCGCGAGTTCGCCACGCAGATGGAAAAGCTGGCTCAGACTTGCGATGAGAAGAGCCTGGACGCCGGCGCGACAACGGTTCGCAGCCGGGTCATCAGCCCCGATCTTCAGTCACACAATCTGCGGGCGCTTCCCAGGGAAGTCTCTCCCGAAATCCCCAACAATCTGCCGGAGGGGGAGCGGTTCTGGAAGACGCAGTTGCGAGCCCTGGAAAAGGACTACGCGCAGGATCTGTACCTGTTGTCCCGGCGCGCACTCAACGACGGCTATCCCAGCTACGCTTATGGACTGGTGCGCGAGTCCGCGACCCACGATCCGGATCACTCCGCCGACCGCAAGATCCTTGGCTTTGTGCGCCAGGGGAACGAGTGGGTGACGCAGTTCGCGGCGAGCCAGATCAAGAAGGGCAACGTCTGGCATGAAGAGTTCGGCTGGCT
>JAYTIB010000238.1:0-5647 GCA_043732205.1 Schlesneria sp.
ACGGCGACTTTCTCGTCGGCGACCGGCTGATTGAGAGCCAGCAGCCGCAGTTCCGCGAGTGGCGGCTGGGCATTGACCGGCGCACCGGCGGACGGTGGAGCCAACGGATTCAACCACACGGCGAGCACAGCCACGACGGCCGAGAGTGCGAGAGAACCACGGAGGGTGAGCGTCAACATGGAAGGTCTCCGACATGTTCGAACTGCTGGGGATGGCATGGAAGCGATGTGATTCTTGTAGGACAGGGCACTCCTGTCCGTTTGCGACTCATCGACTGTAGTCCCGTCGCTCCGCCGACGGGACGGGCGGCAGCAAGCGAATGTGTGTGCCAACCCTGACACGGTCCCGTCGGCGGAGCGACGGGACTACAGTACTTGAGTCGGGAGCATCTGGCGTAGCCGTCCTATATTCTCAAAGTCTTTCGGTTCCCAACGGCGACCGATGGTTAGTCCGGGCAATCCGCGTCGACTATACTCCCCGCCGAGATACTGGCTCGACCGCGGAACGAATCTTCTCAACAGGACGGAATGATAGCGATGCAGCAGGCAGACGTGGCCATCATTGGAGGCGGAATTGTCGGGTTGGCGACAGCCTATCGCCTGCAAGAACGCTTCCCCGGCAAGCAGGTGGTGCTGCTGGAGAAAGAGCGCGAGGTCGCCCAGCACCAGACCGGCCACAACTCGGGCGTGCTCCATTCCGGCATCTACTACAAGCCGGGTTCACTGCGGGCATTGAACTGCCGCGAGGGAAAGCAGGCGATGGAAGCCTTCTGTCAGAAGGAGGACATCCCCTACCAACTGTGCGGCAAGGTGATCGTCGCGATCACCAGCGACGAGATCCCCCGGCTGGAATCGATCTTCGAACGGGGTCAGGCCAACGGCGTGAACTGCCAGATGATCGATGTCGACCGCTTGAAAGAGTTGGAACCGCACTCGGCGGGAATCCGCGCGATCCATGTCCCCGAGGCCGGGATCATCGACTATCGGCAGGTCTGCGAACGTCTGGCCCAGCGCATCACCGAAGCGGGGGGAGTCATCAAGACCAGCGCGAAGGTGACGGGGATGTTCCGTCGCGAGGGCCGCATGATCGTGCAGAGTGGCGCGGGCGAAGTGGAAGCGCGGCTGGTCGTCAACTGTGCCGGACTCTTTTCGGACCGCGTCACGTGGCTCTCCGGTCAACGACCCGATGCGCAGATCATCCCCTTCCGCGGCGAGTACTTTGAACTGAAACCGTCGGCGCAGCATCTGTGCCGCGGACTGATCTATCCGGTTCCAGATCTGAACTTCCCGTTCCTCGGTGTCCACTTCACGCGGATGATTCATGGCGGAGTCGAATGCGGTCCGAACGCCGTCTTCGCCTTCAAGCGCGAGGGCTACTACAAGACCAGCTTCAGCCTGATCGACACGCTGGAATCGCTGACGTATCCCGGCTTCCTGCGATTGGCCTGGAAACACTGGCGGATGGGGCTGCATGAACTCTGGCGGTCCTTCAACAAGGGGGCCTTCGTCACGGCGTTGCAGCGGCTGGTCCCCGAGGTTCGCAGCGAAGATCTGGTCTCCGCCCCCGCCGGAGTGCGGGCTCAAGCCCTGTCCCGCGACGGCAACCTCGTGGAAGATTTCCTGATCGTGGAGAACGATCTGGTGATCAACGTCTGCAACGCCCCCAGCCCCGCAGCCACGGCGTCGCTCAACGTGGGGAAACTCGTTGTCGACAAGATTGCCGCGCACCTGAAATGAGGCAGTCCGCAGGAAATCAACGACCAATGACGTAGGACGGATTTCCAATCCGTCCGTCAACACGGGACGGATTGGAAGTCCGTCCTACGGGTAGATCGTTGCCTGCGGACCTCCTTATTCGTCCCACCAATTCCGCTTGGCGGGGCGTTCGATCGGAGTGGTCCGGTGTTCGACTGGTGCGACCGCTTCGGACCGGTGGAATGCGCCCCCGGCGTCGAGCTCTACTCCGTCGTTCGATTCGTCCAGCGAAAGTTGCGCGCGCCCGGCATCGTCGTCCAGTGACACGTCTTCGGGGTCCAGCAGCCGCACGGCCGATTCGGTCCCCCGATCCGCGACACGCGTTCCCAACGGCGAATCCTTCCCGAGATCGACCATCTGCACCCCCGGCATGCGCGGCATGTCCCAGATCTGCGAGGGAATGGACGGCGGATTAACTTCGACATGTCCCAGATTCATCACCAGCGACATCTGGTTTTGCGGCCAGTCCAACTTCACGCGGTGCGGCAGGACCACTCCGCTGGGCTTGTCCACTCGAAAATCCTCCAGCCGCGCCTGGGCGACTTTCACACCGCGGGAATCGTAGATGCTGTGCTCCGTGATCACGCCGTGGACCAGGTCGACCTGCATCACTTTCTGCATCGGCAGACCGTGTGCGGTGACGACCGGTTGGACCAGCCGCGCGTGTTGTCCCGCGGGGTCGATCTGCATCGTCAGACCACGAGTCTCCAATGGGGCCACTCCCAGCGCCGTCATCAGCCATTGGGGTTCAAACGGCACCCCCAGTGTTTGCCGGGCCGCATCGATTTGTTCGTGGCGGCAGTAGACGTATGACGGCTCCATGCGCTTGGCCCAGATCCAGAAGACGTCGTTATTACTCCCCATGTCGACTTCGTGGCCCGCGAGCGAGTTGACCACCAGACGCAGGTGCTGTCCCTCTTCGACCGCCAGCGTTCCGGAGAGGGGCATGTTGTTCGCGCGGATCTTGACGCCGTGCGCCTGCCAGGCGTGCAGCTTGTCGACGTTGCGGTTCAGGTGATCGACGACTTCCTCCATCTGCGGGTCGGTGGAGAATCGCGGACGCGGCACGGACGACAATTGATTCTGCGGACTGCGTAACCGGAATCGGGACATGGTTTCGCACCCCGGCAGCGACATCATGCACGCCGCGACGACCAGGGCGCCGGCCAGTCGGTGCAGGAATGACTTCGCCATGCCGTGCCGCGTTGTGATGCTTCCGGTCGGGATCGCAGGGCTTGCCATCAGTTCCACTCCGTCGCGAGCTGTACCTTCAATTCGGCCTGAATCTGCTGGGTTTCCGCGTCCGACAACTTCAGGTTGAGAACCTGATACGTTCCCTCACCGTGCTTGCCGCTCAGTTCCAGCATGTCACCGTCATCGCCGGACCGCGTCCCTTCGAGCCGCAACTTTCGTTGTTGCAGCAGCAGCAGCGCCAGCACGTACCGCTGCCGCTCGGACATCGGGCTGGCCTCTTCGCAAAGTTGTTCAAAGTACCGGAACGCCGTCTCGGGATCGAGGCGGTGTTCGCGCGGATCGTGCAGGACTGGAACGATCGTCTTCCAATAGCCGATGTGTCCCTGGGGCGGACCCTGCCAGCCCTCGTCGGAATAGTCCAGCCGCGCGAGGACGCCGTTTTTTTCCACCAGGACCGAGTGGCACACCGCGCCGGGCGTCAACGGGCGACCGGTCGTCGCACAGGACTTGCTCGGCGGTTTGAAGTGATAATCCATGCGTTGGCGGCGTCCCTTGGTGCCTCGCAATGGCCCTTGTGCGAGGGGCGGCGTTTTAGTCCACAAGGCACACGGTGACAAGGTGAGAATCTCCCCTTGGCACACTCCGCGACTTCGATTAGTTTCCCGCTCCGCGCGACCGGCGGGCAGTTGATCGAACTGTCACCGGCGCGCTCTTCCAGCGGCAGACTATGAGACGGCAAGGAGGCCCTCATGAGTTTCGGGAATGTGCAGCGAGATTCGTTTTCACACCCGCGTTGCGACGTGCAGATTCGCTGGATGATCCGGCGCGACATGCCCGAAGTCCTGGAAATCGAGCGTCAAAGCTTCGAGTTCGCGTGGACGGAAGAGGACTTCCTCTGCTGCCTGCGCCAACGCAACTGCATCGGCATGGTCGCCGAGCGGCAGGAGCGGATCGCCGGCTTCATGATCTACGAACTGCTCAAGTCGCAACTGCATGTGCTGAACTTCGCGGTGCCGAAGTGGGCGCGCCGCCAGGGAGTCGGCACCCAGATGATCGAGAAGCTGGTCAACAAGCTCTCGCAACAGCGCCGCCAGGAAATCTGCCTGGAAGTGCGCGAAACAAACCTCGACGCCCAAAAATTCTTCCGCAGCCAGGGCTTGTCGGCGTCCAGCATCCTGCGCGGTCATTACGAGGATACGGAAGAGGACGCCTACGTGATGCGTTATCAACTGTACCCCAGCGACGAAGTCATCCTCCCGTTCGTCCCGAAGAACCGCATCGCCCACTTCGACAGCGACAGCGAGTCCGAAGCGGCCTGATCGTGTCACGTCACGCGGATGTTCCGATCCGTGTGACACGGGTTGGGTCGAAGCGACAAAAATGCGAGCGGCAGGTGAACGTTTACCCACCTACAAGCACGCAGCGCAAGCGAGTGAGTTTTCGGGCACACTCGCTGGCGCATCGTGCTCGCAGGTGGGTACATTCTTTTTTGCCGCTCACGTAAGGACGGCAGGGAGACTGGTCGACTATTTCGGCAACGACGCGCGATAGGCTTTGATTGTGACGTCGGCCCGGAAGTCGATGATCTTCCGGCCCCATTCGATGGTCTTCTCGGCGGGGGCCAGGTCGACTCCGTTGATGCGGAACCGGCCGGCTTCGATGCGCTGTTTGGTGCGGACGCTCTCCGGATCGACGGCCATCATCATGGCGGTCATCGCGAAGTCGTCGTGCAGTCCCTCGGGCTCCTGCCGAATCCCCTGCGTCGCGAGCCATTTTTCCACGGCGGCGAAGTCGTAGTACTCGGGAATGAAGTGGATCGTGGTCTTTCCGTCGGACCATTTCTCGTTCAGCCGCGCGGCGACGTTCTTCATGCCGGGCTGGTTGCCGCCGCTGTCGCCGATCAACACGATCCGCTTGAACCCGTGCGTCCGCAGCGACGCGCAGATGTCGGTCAACAAACTCTCAAACGTCTCCTCGGTGACGCTGATCGTTCCCGGGTACTTCATGTGGAGCGACGGCGGGTCGATGTCTCCTTCGGGGACGAACGGAACGATCGGGGCGACCAGCGCGTTCCCGAGCTTCCGCGCGATCGCCTCGGTGGTCGCACGCAGTACGACGTTGTGCTTCCCAGTGACCAGATAGGGTCCGTTCTGCTCCACTCCGCCGGTTGCCACGATGACGGTGTCCTTACCAGCCCGCATTGCGTCGCGGACTTCCATCCACGTCAGATCCTCAATGAAGACGGTGCTCTTGGCCGCGATCGGCCGCGGCGATTCGGGATCGGGCTTCACCGGATCGGGAATCGCCGCCGCGGCCGTGACGAGGATGACGCAACTGAAACCGAGAATGCGCAGCATGACGAATCCTTCAAATGCGGCGGACGATCGATTCACAGCAGTTCAGGAATCGGATGACCGCCGTCCAACAGTGGAATGGGCCGTGCCAGAGAATCATGAAAGACCTGGTCCGTCGCCACTCCCATCTGTCGATAGATCGTGGCCAGCACCTCGTTGAAGTGGACGGGGCGGTCCTGCGGATTCTCGCCGTTGGAGGTGCTGGTGCCGATGCACCGGCCGTGCTTCAGGCCGCCGCCGGCCAGCATCACCGAGAACACGTTCGACCAATGGTCGCGTCCCGCTCCGGCGTTGATCTTCGGCGTCCGTCCGAATTCTCCGAACAGAGCGACCAGCGTGGTCTCC
>JAYTIB010000239.1:0-5645 GCA_043732205.1 Schlesneria sp.
CCAAATGTCGCTGCTCTTCCATTCGGTGCGGACGACCGCGCCCGGCGTGCCTTCCGTGCCGAAGACGCCCGGGCCGGTCTTCCAAATCCCTTCGCCGAAATTCGGCTCGAACCAATTGGTGGCGGGTTTTTCCGTGAGATAGCGCCAACTGACGCCGCTCTGCTTGGACGTGGGAACAATCACTTTGACTTCGGGCGGCGGCGGAAACTTGCCGCGATTGGCAGCGGCAACGAGATCAATATCCACCTTCACGATTTCGCGGTCGTAGGTGAGCAGGCCGTTGCACTCGGTCTCCACGTCGGTGATCTGGGTGTAGATGGTGGCGGAAAGTCCCGGTGCATCTTTCAACGCCCACGCCTTGACCATCAGTTTGACAATGCTGCGGGTAAGTTCCTCCCGGTTCGCCGTGCCTTTGTAGCCCCACGTTTTCTTGGTCCAAGTATGGCCGTCCACGGGCAGGCCGAGACCGCCGAATTCGCCGAGCACGGCGGCGCGTTTTTCCTCCGGCTTCGGTGAGCCAGGTCCTGGATAACTGTGCCGGTCAATCACGTCGCCGCAGTTTTTGTCCGCGTCACCACTGGCGTTGTTGACGAGGCGGGAAGGATCGAGGGCTTTCACTTTCGCCACCAGCGCCTCCGTGTCGTGCTGACCTTGCGACTCGTTGAAAAGAACCCACATGATGATGGCCGGATGATTCCAATGATTCGTGATCATGCGCTCCAGTTCGGTTTCAAACTGCGGCACATTGATCGGCTGCGGTTTGTCGGTGTAGGAATTAACGCTGGGCATGTCCTGCCAGACGAGGAGGCCGAGCTTGTCGCACCAGTAATACCAGCGGTCCGGCTCGACCTTGATGTGTTTGCGCACGCAGTTCATGCCGAGCTTCTTCATCATCTCGATGTCGAACTTCAAGGCCGCATCCGTGGGCGCGGTGTAAAGACCGTCCGGCCAGAAACCCTGATCGAGCGGGCCGACTTGGAAAATAAATTTCCCGTTCAACATCGGCCGGGTGATGCCCGCCGCGTCCTTGGCCAGGGCAATTTTTCTCATGCCGAAATAACTGCTGACTTCATCGCCACCGCATTTGACTTTGAGGTCGTAGAGAAACGGCGCGTCCGGCGACCAGAGCTTGGCATGGCGCACGGGAATTGTAATGACTGTGCCGGCCTGACCTTTAGCGCGACCGACTTCGCGACCGCCACCAAGTGCGATGACTTCGACATCGCCCTTGCCCGCGACCGTGATGTGGACACACCCGGCGTCCACATCGGGCACAATGCGCAACGCTTCGATGTGCGCGGCGGGCACGGGTTCGAGCCAGACCGTCTGCCAGATGCCGGAGGTGGGCGTATACATGATGCCGCCCGGTTTGAGCGTCTGCTTGCCGCGCGGTTGCCCGCCTGCATCGGTGGGATCAAAAACTTCGACGGTCACTTCCTGCGGACCGGCGGGCTTGAGCGCATCCGTGATGTCGAAGCTGAATTCGTCATAGCCGCCGCGGTGAGTGCCAAGCTCCTGGCCATTGACGGAAACTTTCGCCTCCCAATCCACCGCGCCGAAATGCAGCAGCACGCGCTGGCCATGCCAGCCCTGCGGCACTGCGAACGTGCGCCGGTAAGTCAGCCGGTCGCTGTGCTTCATCACGCCGGACAGCGCGGACTCGACCGGGAACGGCACGAGGATCTTCTCACTCTCCCACGCGGTCGGCGTCCCTTCCGCGTTGGGCCGGATGGCGTACTCCCACAGCCCGTTCAAGTTCATCCAATGTTCGCGCACCATCTGCGGCCGGGGATACTCGGCGTGAACATTCTGCGGCGTCACGTCCTTCGCCCACTTCGTCATCAACGGCGCCTGCTTCGGCTGCCAGTCGGCGGCGAATGTGGAAATGCAGCAGGCACACAACACAGCGGCCAGAGAAACAGATCGGTTCATCGCACGGCCCTCAGAGAAGTGACATTGAGAATCCGACACGATTCAACCGCGTTCGATGTGCGATGTCCACTGAGGTGCGTTCGCCGTCAGGGCCACCGCCTTTTTGAGTCTGAATCATCAGTAGGGTGGGACCAGCGGCGCTTCGCCGCGCCGGCCCACCAGCAATTCTCGAAGCTTCCTGATGGTGGGCCGGCGCTCGAAGCGAGCTGGTCCCACCCTACATTCAACACGGCGACAGCCCGGAGACGACGTCCCTGCGGATGGAAAGCGACCGGCTGGTCGAATACTCTGTGACGTGCGCCGAGCGTCCTTCCGATCCAGACCAATTCACTCATTCCAGCGACCGAAATGCCTGCTTCCGACATTGTCATTCGTGGTGCCCGCGAACATAACCTGCAAAACGTCAGCGTCACGCTGCCCCGCAACAAGTTGATCGTGATGACCGGGGTGAGCGGCTCCGGGAAAAGCTCACTCGCGTTCGACACGCTCTATGCCGAAGGGCAGCGGCGGTATGTCGAATCGCTGTCGTCGTACGCGCGGCAGTTTCTCGGGCAGATGCCCAAGCCCGAGGTCGATTCGATCACCGGTCTGGCCCCGTCGATTTCGATCCAACAGAAGTCGAGCGGACGCAACCCCCGATCAACGGTCGGGACAATCACCGAGATCTACGACTATCTGCGCGTGCTGTTCGCCCGCGTCGGTCAACCGAGTTGCCATCAGTGCGGCCGGCCGATCACGGCGCAAACGCGCGAACACATCCTCGACAGCATTCTGCGTCTGCCCGACGGGACCAAGTTTCAAATCCTGGCTCCGGTTGTGCAGCGGCAGAAGGGTGAGTTCCGGGATCTGTTCACCGACCTGTTGAAGCGTGGCTTTCTGCGTGCGCGGGTTGACGGCAAAGTCGTGCAACTGACCGACGATCTGAAACTCGACAAGCAGATGAAGCACTCGATCGACGTCGTGATCGACCGGCTGGTGGCGGGCAAGTCGCCCCGCGCGCGGGTCGGCGAAGCGATCGAATCGGCGCTGAACCTGGCCGAACGGCGGCTGATCGTGGCGGGCGAGGGGCAAGGGGCGAGGGCTGAGGGGCAAGGGACGGAGGAAGCCGGTTCGGAAATCGGAGTGCGAAGTGCGGAGTTGAAGACGAAGAGTCGCACGAAGAAATCCACTGCTGATTCCGCTCTCCGCTCTCCGCACTCCGCGCTTCCCGACGACTCTTCTCCGTCCCTTGCCCCTCAGCCCTCGCCCCTTGCCGACCAACTCTACTCCTGCGACTACGCCTGCACGCACTGCGGCATCAGTTACGAGCCGCCGTCGCCGCAGTTGTTCAGCTTCAACAGTCCGCAGGGAATGTGCCCCGACTGCACCGGGCTCGGCGTGCGGTTCGACTTCATGCAGGAGCGTTTGGTTCCCGACGACTCGCTGACGATCCAGAAGGGGGCGATCGCGATCCTCGGCAAGCTCAGTGCGATCGGCAAGTGGCGCAAGCACATTCTGAAGGGAGTCGGACGGGCGATCGAGCTCGATCTCGGTCTGGTCGAAGACTCGTTCTTCAAAACAAAGTGGCGCGACATCCCCGCCGCCGCGAAGGAACTGTTCCTGTACGGCATGGGGAGCCGCAACATCACGTTCTCGTACCGGCACGGCAGCGGCCTGTGGAAGCGCGGCGGCACGTATGCCGGATTCATCCCGGAACTGCTGGAGGAATACCGCAAGACCCGCAACCCGATGCGCCGCGTGCAGCTCGAAAAGTACATGCACCAAACCGTCTGCTCGACCTGCGCCGGCAGCCGATTGAACAAACAGGCGGGCAGTTATCGGATCACATCGAAGTCTCTGCCGATTTCTCTGTCTTCACCCCTCACCCCTCACCCTTCACCCGTCGCCCTCTCCCTTCCCGATGTCTGCCACCTCAGCGTCGTCGATGCGTGGGACTTCTTTGGTGATTTGGAACTCAACGAGACCGGCCGCTTCATCGCGACCGAGGTTCTCAAAGAGATTCGCGGCCGGCTGGGATTCCTGCTGCGCTGCGGACTCGATTACCTGACGTTGGACCGGACCGCTCCGACGCTGTCGGGGGGCGAGAGCCAGCGGATCAAGCTGGCGGGACAGATCGGCTGCGGCCTGGTCGGTGTTGTCTACATTCTCGACGAGCCGTCGATCGGCCTGCATTCGCGCGACAACGTGATGCTGCTCGACAGCCTGAAGGATCTGCGCGACCAGGGAAACACCGTCATCGTCGTCGAGCACGACGAGGAGACGATGCAGGCGGCGGACCACATCGTCGACTTCGGCCCCGGCCCCGGCGTGCGCGGCGGTGAGATCGTTGTTGAAGGCTCGGTCGACGATGTGAAGCGGTCCGATCGCAGCCTGACCGGCGCATTCCTGTCGGGCCGCCGCAAGATCGCAATTCCGTCACAGCGCCGTGCTGGCAGTGGCCTGGCGATCGAAATCCACGGGGCCACGCATCACAATCTGAAGAGTGTCAGCGCCAGCTTTCCCCTGGGACAATTCATCTGCGTGACCGGTGTCAGCGGCAGCGGCAAGAGTTCGCTGGTGAACGACATCCTGTGGGAAGTCCTCAACCGCGACATCAACAAGGGGACCGGCCAGCCCGGCCCGCACACCGGCTTCGTCGGGCTCGAACACATCGACAAGGCGATCGACATCGACCAGAGCCCGATCGGCCGGACGCCCCGCTCGAATCCGTCCACGTACGTCAAGCTGTTCGATCTGGTGCGCGACCTGTACACGCAGTTGCCCGAGTCCAAACTGCGCGGCTTCAAGCCCGGCCGCTTCTCGTTCAACGTGGCGGGCGGTCGCTGCGAGGCGTGCGAAGGGAACGGCTCGAACAAGCTGGAGATGGATTTCCTCGCCGACATCTGGGTCACCTGCCCCGTCTGCCAGGGACACCGCTTCAACAAGGAGACGCTGGAGGTTCGCTTCAAGGGAAAGAGCATCACCGACGTGCTCGACATGGACGTGCAGCAGGCGCTCGTCCATTTCGAAAACCATCCGAAGATCAGGCGGTCGCTGCAAACGTTGCATGATGTCGGACTGGATTACATCAAGCTCGGCCAGCCGTCGCCCACGTTGTCCGGCGGTGAAGCCCAGCGCGTGAAGCTTGCGCGCGAGTTGAGCAAACGGTCCACCGGCAAGACGGTCTACATCCTCGACGAACCGACGACCGGTCTGCACTTTGTCGACATCGAACACCTGCTGCGGGTGCTGCACGGATTCGTCGACGCCGGCAACACGGTGATCGTCGTCGAACACAATCTCGACGTGATCAAGACCGCCGACTGGGTGATCGACCTCGGCCCGGAAGGTGGAGCTGGCGGCGGGCGCATCCTCGTCGCGGGGACGCCCGAAGAAGTCGCGCAGTGCGAAGAGTCGTACACCGGCCGCGCGCTGCAAGGAGTGATGAGTGTCGAGTGGCGAGTGGCGAGTGCCAGAAAGAAGAAAGGTAAGAAGCTGTCTGCCTCTGGCACTCAGCGCTCGCCACTCGCCACTCGCCACTCGCCACTCCCCTCGCCACTCCCCTCGCATCGCTGGCAGACGTCCGTCGCGCTGAAGGACTCCGCCGACGGAGCCGACACGTCGATCGTGGTGCGCGGCGCATCGCAGCACAACCTGCAACATCTCGATCTGAAGATTCCCCGCGATCAGATGAGCGTCTTCTGCGGGCCGAGTGGTTCGGGCAAGAGCTCCCT
>JAYTIB010000240.1:0-2088 GCA_043732205.1 Schlesneria sp.
CGCCAGGTACTCGGGCACAACGGCCATGCTCGCGGCGTGAGGCAGACAGCAGAAGACGAACTTCGCCCGCTCGGCGACTTGTGCGGGCTTGAGGTCTTCACACCGAATGTCGAGCCGCCCGGTGAGGCTCGGATGGACGGTCGAGATCGGTGGCGATCCCTCCTGCCGCGACGTGACCGCCGTCACTTTGGCCTCGGGATGATTGACGAGAATCTTGAGCAGTTCGAGCGCCGTGTATCCGGTCGCTCCCAGGATGCCGACGGTGACCATGTGACGCGGGATTCCTTTTCATATTCATATCTGGCAGGTTTCGTGCGTGGGCATTCTTGCGGGCGTTGACATCGGGAACAAGGTTCGCGACAGGCCAGCAACGTTGAATGTGACACGCATCAGTGATTGCCGGTTCATGACGCGTCTCGCTTCCTGTCGGCAGGTGCCTTCGGTGTTCGCGGTGCGATTGCAGATTTCGGTTGGGGACATAGAATGTCGCGACTCTTCCGCACCGAATTCGAATCCATCCGAGCAATCGGCGACTCGGATTTCACGTGAATTTCCGCAAGATCGCAACTGGGAGTACTCTGACATCATGGCGAACGTGGCGAAGCTGGCGACCGATGCATTGACCGCTGGAAACGGCATTCTTCGACTCGCACCGACCTGGGTTCCCCGTTCGTTTCTGCAGCCCGGCAAACGGTTGAAGCTGCACCCGGCGGATTACTACGCGCTCGGCACGCATCGCGGCGGGATTGATGAGCGGTGGTTCGGCTCGACGACCTTTGCCATGAACGACAACCGCGCCCCCGATGAGGGCTTGAGCTACGTCGTGTTTGGCGGTGAACGCTTCACGCTGAAGGACGCAGTGGAAGAGATGGGGGCGGACATCGTCGGTCCCGCGATCTGGAAGAAGTACAAGCGGTGGCCGGTCTACTCGAAGTTCTTCGAAAACATGGGGCCGATCCCCCACCACATGCACCAGAACGACAAGCAGGCGAAACTGGTCGGCCAGGAAGGGAAGCCCGAGTCGTACTACTTCCCCCCGCAGATGAACCAGATCGGCAATAACTTCCCGTACACGTTCATGGGGTTGGAACCGGGGACGACCAAGCAGAACGTGATCGACGCGCTCGCCAAGTGGAACGATGGCGACAACGGGATCTTGGATCTGTCCAAGGCGTATCGTCTGAAGCCCGGCACCGGCTGGCTGATCCCGCCGTGCGTGCTGCATGCGCCGGGAAGCCTCGTCACTTACGAACCGCAGTGGGGTTCGGACGTCTTCGGCATGTACCAATCGATGGTCGAAGGCCGCGCGGTGCCGAGGGCTCTGCTCACCAAGGACTTCCCCAAGAACAAGCATGACGATCTGAAATACTTGGTCGACGCACTCGACTGGGACAAGAACGTCGACCCGAATTTCAAGGACAACAACTATCTCGAACCGATCCCCGTCGCGGCCACTGAAAAGGAAGGCTACGTCGATCGCTGGATCGTCTACGGCAAGGTCGATGGCAAACAGCTCTTCAGCGCGAAGGAACTGACGGTCAATCCGGGAGTCAAAGTGACGGTCAAGGACGGCGGCGCCTACGGCTGGATCACCGTTCAGGGTGAGGGAACGATCAACGGCATGCGGCTGCAAACCCCCGCCATGATCCGCTTCGGGCAGATGACCGACGACGAAGTCTTCGTCACGGCGAAGGCGGCGGCGGAAGGAGTGATCGTCGAGAACACCGGAACGGAACCGCTCGTCTCACTCCGTTACTTCGGCCCGAACGCCCAACCCGATGCGCCGAATGTGGGAGACCACAAGCAAGGGTAATCTCGTCGGCGTTGGTGGGGAGTGCTCCGTTGCCGTTTCAGATTGAGTACACTCAGGCCGCCCGCGATCAACTGCTGGCCTTGGCAGCCACAGACCGGGGGCGAATCGTCGATTCCGTGAGCCTCCAGCTTCGGGATGAACCCTTGGTGGAGACTCGAAATCGCAAGCTGCTTCGTCCGAATCCCATCGCTCGATGGGAACTGCGAGTCGGGGATTTCCGTGTGTTCTACGAAGTTGATCTCAAGGACGGGACCGTCGAGGTTCTCGCTGTTGGA
>JAYTIB010000241.1:0-5636 GCA_043732205.1 Schlesneria sp.
AACACGGACCGCTGGAAGCTGGAGTTCCCGCCGGGGTCACTCGTGTCGGCTCTCGATCAGAATGAGATGCTCGTGATTTCGCCCGATGGCAAGGCCGAACGGATCGACATCGCGTCCGGAAAAAGTTCGCTGCTGGAAGCGGTGCCCGCTGAAGACATGAAGGCGCGGCGGACCGAATCCTTCGCGCTGGCCGACGACGACCAGATCTACTTCGTCGCCAACGTCCCGGATATTGCGGGCTTCCACCATTACGGCGAAAGCCTCCCCTCGGTTCGCGCGAACGGTGTGATCCACGCCTGGAAGAAGTCCGATGGCAAGCTGGCTTGGCGGCATGAAGTCAAGAATCAGAACTTGGTGGTGGACCGGTTCCGCTCGGTGCCGGTGCTGTTGTTCGTCTCCCGCAATTGGAACCCCAGGGGAAACATGAACATCCAAACGTTGAGCATTCAGGCGATTCACAAGCAGACCGGCAAGGTGCTGCACGACTCCACGATGCCGTCGATGTACGGCGGCTTCCACAGCCTGGACGTGAACCTGTCCGAACCCTCGATCGAACTGAAGTCGTATAACCTGCGGATGCGCTTGGTTCCCACAGACGGACCGGTCGCCCAAGCCAAGCCCGCCGCTCCAGCGGAACCGGCGAAGAAGAACTGACGGTGCGGGGTCGGAATCGCAGAGTGAGAAGAATTCGGAGCCCCCTTTCTGACTACGAAGCCAACATGTGCCAGCCGTGGCTCGCGAACAAACTCTTGTTATTGCAACGACCTTTGTGGAGTATTGGCCACCTGTCGGCATGGCGTTGCACAAGCACGGGGTCTGCCACTGTTTTCGTGCAACTCTGGCTGGCTTCGTTTCCACGACTGAGACAGAAGTCCTTGATCGCAGGGCTTTCGCATTGAACCGAACCGACTTGCACCAGCTTGCCGTTGAACGATTGGCCGACGCGCAAGTTCTCCTCGACAATGGCCGCTGGTCGGGCGCGTACTATGTCTGCGGGTATGCCGTCGAATGTGCGTTGAAGGCGTGTATTGCCCGGCAAACAAACCTGCATGATTTCCCCGACAAGGTGGTCGCGCAGAAATCCTTCACTCACAATCTGCTGGAACTGCTCGACTTGGCCGGCCTCAAACTTCAACTTCAAATCGATACGACGACCGTGGGGAATCCCAACTTGGGCACCAACTGGCAACTTGTCAAAGACTGGAATGAACGAGCCCGTTACCAGCAACGGACAGAGGCCCAAGCCCGCACGCTGTTCGAAGCCGTGACCGACTCTCAGGACGGAGTACTGCAATGGATCAAGGGATATTGGTGATCGAAGAAACTGACGCAGGCGCGGATCTTGTTCGCCGCTTGAACAGTTCCGTTCCGGTTCGAGCGGCCTTTTGGGTCAAGGAAAGCGACGAGGGGCAGTGGTATCTCTACATCGCATCCGACCGAATCGACGACACAAATCTTCGTCGGGCCTATGGGGAGGTTTTGCGGTTGGCGGGCCAAATGGCCACGCCCTACTTGGACCCATTCCGAGTCAAGCTTGTTCCCGCCAGTGATCCACTGGCCCAGGCAGCGATCGACATCCACCGTCAGTTTCCGGGAAAAATTGCCACCCGATTCGGAGGCAAGAACTTTGGCGGAATGGGTGTGGACGGTGCGTATATCTATCCCGCGTCAGTCACGACAATGACTCCGTAGACAATGGCAGTACCGCCTGCGACCGCACGATGCCACCAACCCCGGCAATTGGAGCCCGAGATCGCCGAATGGCGAGCGGCAGGAATTGGCAGACAAGCACGCAGCGCAAGCGAGTGAGTTTTCAGGCACACTCGCTTGCGCGTCGTGCTTGTAAGTGGGTAAGCTTTCATCTGCCGCCCGCCAGATCGGATCTGATGGATGCGGGACGGGCGGGTTCTGGCTTTGTGAAAATCCCTGCGATGTGGAGGAACCGTTCAATGAAGTCCCCAAGAACCCTGCTGGCCGTGGCGGGAACCGTGTTGACACTCAGTCTGGCCGTCGCCCTGCACGCGGTCGGCCAATTGGGCGGAGCGGGTGATTCCGCACCTGCGTTGCCGGCGCCGTCTCTGCCTGCTGAAGCCATTGCCTTGGAGTCCAAAAACTTCGACGACCTCGCTCCAACGGGCAAGGAAGCAGATGCCATCTATGGAGACGTGATGCTGCGCAACGGACTGCTCACTGCGGTGATCGCCCAGCCGTTGGCGACCCGGCATGCCAACATGACCGTGAAGGATGTGGCGGGCGCGCTGATCGACTTGAGCGTGCGCGGCGCATCCGGCGGGGATCAACTCGCCGCGTTCTATCCGGGCCGAAAGGCGTTTCCCTACCGCTCGATCATGCTCCACGATTCCGCAGGAGCGGCGAAGGCCACAAGCGAAGCCGTTGCCACTGGCAAATCATCGTCGGTCGCCGTCAAAGCGGAAGGGGCCGATGAGCGTCCGGAAGTCGCCGTCGTCTATGAATTGAAACAGGGTCAACCGTTCCTGACGGTGACGTCGACGTTCACGAACCGCGCAAACAAACCGTTGAAGGTGGCGCTCGAAGACGACTTCCGCGCCGACGGTGGGAAAGAGGAGATGTCACGCTCACCCAACGGCACGGCCGACCGCTTCTGGCTGTACGATCGCTATTGGGGTCAGGCCTACGGGATCGACGCCGAAGGCTACAAGCTGCAACTGACCAGCGATGCCCGCATCACAACAATCAAGTACGAGAACGCCGCCGGCGAATCATCGGTGACACTCGCGCCGGGCGACTCCTTTCTGTTGAAGCGGCGGCTGTATCCGGGAAGCACCGTCTTTGATGTGCATGCGGTGGCGAGCCGCGCACCGGAAGTCGCCCGCGCGGAGTTCTCCATTCAGGATGCGGCCCGGTTTGCGTTGGGCAACCTCGCGCTGGAACTGTCGCAGGGGGAGACCGTCGTCGGGATGGCCCGCATGAATAGTGCGGCGGCTCTCACCACCAACCTGCCATCTGGCGAC
This sequence comes from Schlesneria sp., assembly GCA_043732205.1. Taxonomy (GTDB): domain Bacteria; phylum Planctomycetota; class Planctomycetia; order Planctomycetales; family Planctomycetaceae; genus Schlesneria. The sequence continues at coordinate 2,994 of JAYTIB010000241.1, forward strand.
TACACCGCCCGCCTGTATTTCTGCGGCACCGCGGTTGGAACGGGCGAGCCGATTCGCGTTGCGCCCGGTCCGAACAAGATCGCCCTGAAACAGCGTATTCCCAGGGGCCGTGTCGCGGGAACGATCACGGATTCGAAGGGTGGCCGGACTCCATGCAAGATCGAACTCAAGCCGCTCGATGAGAAGGCGAAGCTCGACTTCGGGCCGGAGACCGCCGAGTTCGCGGTCCGCAATCTGATCTACACTCCGAACGGCCAGTTCTTTCAGGCGGTCCCGCCCGGCAAGTATGCCGTCACGATCAGTCATGGTCCCGAGTTCGACATCGTCCAGACGGAGATCGACGTCAAGGACGGGGCGGAATCATTGATCAAGGCCGCGATGGTTCGCTCGGTCGACACGACGGGTTGGGTCAGCAGCGACTTCCACAGCCACAGCACGCCGTCGGGGGACAACACGTCCAGTCAACTCGGGCGAGTGTTGAACCTGGTCTGCGAACATGTCGAGTTCGCGCCCTGCACCGAACACAACCGCGTCAGCACCTACGCGCCGCACATCAAGCAACTGGGGATCGAACCGTTCCTCTCCTCCGTGCCGGGCATCGAACTGACGGGCATTCCACTGCCGCTCAATCATCAGAATGCGTTTCCGATGAAGTACACCCCGCGCGTGCAGGACGGCGGTGCTCCCGTCAGTGGTCCTGATCTGGAAACTCAAATTGAACGGCTGGCGTTGTGGGACAACCGCAGCGACAAACTGTTGCAGGTCAATCACCCCGACATCGGCTGGATGTTCTACGACAAGAACGGTGACGGCAAACCGGATGCGGGATTCGAACGGGCCTTCCCCTTCATGGATGTGGTCGAGATCCATCCCGTCCAGGATGCCCTCCATCTGGGACCGACCGTCCCGCGCGGCACCGCAACCTTTCACAACACGGTCTTCAACTGGCTGCAACTGCTGAACCAGGGATTCCGGATCTATGGCGTCGTCAACACCGATGCGCACTACAACTATCACGGCTCGGGCTTCCTGCGGAACTGGATTCAATCGTCCACCGACGACCCCGCGAAGATCGATCACATGGAAATGGTGCATGCCGCCGAACAGGGCCGGCTGGTGATGTCGAACGGCCCGTACTTGGAAGTCACGGCCGGCGAGACCGGCAAGCCGGACAAGGTCGTCTCGGGCCAGGATCTGAAGGCCGCCAGCGGCAGGGTGACGCTCAAGGTGCGCGTCCAGTGCCCCAACTGGCTTGACGTGAACCGGCTGTTCGTGCTCGTGAACGGACGTCCGCACGCGCTGCATGATTACTCGCGCGACAAGCATCCGGACGCGTTCCGCAGCGGCGTCGTAAAGTTCGAACGGACGCTGGAACTGGAGCTGAAGGGCGACGCGCACCTCATGGTCGTCACCGGCCAGGCGGGCGGATCGCTGGGCTCCGTTCTCGGCCCGACCTACGGCAAGGCCGAGCCGACGGCGATCTCCAATCCGATCTTCGTTGATGTCGACGGCAACGGCTTCCAGCCGAACAAAGACACGCTCGACGCGCCCCTGCCGGTCAAGCATCCGAACAGCAAGTAATGGTCGGCGCATCAACAAATGTCGTCTTTCGCTCCGCGAAAGGACGTTCTTTCGCGGAGCGAAAGGCGACAAACAAGTCAGTTATTTCAGAGCCGATCCAAAACGATTTCCCGCCCTGCTGTGCCGCTGTTGCCTCTGGGCCATCGGCTCTCAACGGGGCACGTCGATCATGTCACGGTGTTGAAACCGGTCGGGGAATTTCGTTTACCATCGTGCAGGTCATCGTCATTGGGTTCCCGGTCGACGTCGGCATGATGCGGCGACTGGGCACGCATGTGAGAAGTCGAAGTGTGACAGGTGCGGTGCCCTCAACTCGCCCTGCCCAGTCAGGAGCATCCACCGTGAACGTGATCCGGTCGGTTCTGTTCGCATGGGCCGCGTGTTCGCTGCTGAGTTCCCTCGCGGCGGCTCAGGGGTCCAAGTCTGTGCCGGTGTCGCAACTGGCGGTGGACGTGGTGAGCCTCAAGTCGGGCAAGGCTGTTCGCGGTGCCGTCGTCAATGCCGACGCGAACGGCGCGCTGATCGTGGCGGTCTCGCGCGAGTGGCTGGAGCAGACGAATCCCGATCTGTGTCAGAAGTCCGTTTCCAAAGAGACGGAACTGCAAAAGCAGGCGGCGGAGCAACTGCGCGCCCGTCTGGTAAAACACCTCGAAACACCGCCGAGCGAGCCGCGGTTGGTCTTCTTCTTGAAGCAGGAACTCGAACGGACCGAGACTCTGCTGGCTCGCGGGAAGCCAGCAAAGCCACCTCAGTTTCTGTGGCTCGAATTGGAGCACGACACGATCACCAAGGTGACCCGCGCGCCGGCCGATCGGCAGCGCGTGGCGATGTGGGCCTGGGGCGAGCGGTTGTCGAATGTGGAAACGCGCGACGTTCCCGATCTGCACCGCGAATTGAAGCAGCGCAAGATCGACGCGACCGCCCCGCCGCCTGATCTGTCCGACCGCCTCGCGCCGCGATTGCAGGATGATCGCGAATGGGCGGCCCGCATGGCACTCGTGGAATACACGCTCGTCAAGCCGCTCGACTTCCAGGGGACGGGCGATGTCCTCGTGCGCGCGG
>JAYTIB010000242.1:0-2086 GCA_043732205.1 Schlesneria sp.
GGAGCCACCGATGGACGAAAACGAATACCTGACGATCGAAGAGATCGAAGCCCGCTACGCCCCGGATTGGGTGCTCATTGACCAACCGAAGACCGACGAGCTTCAACAACTGCTGGGAGGATGCGTCGTTGATCGGGGTCCGGATCGGGACGACTTGTATCGCAAAGCCAAGGAGTTGGGTTTGCACCACGTGGCTGTCCGAAAACTGGGGCCGTGGCAGGAAGGTCTGGAGTTCATGTTGACGCCGTTTCTGGTGGAACTTTGCTCTCCGTTTGAAGCGGTCGGAAGTGGAGCGGTCTGAATGAAGGGTCTTACCAATGGACGATTACCTCAGCATTGAAGAGATCGAATCACAGTTCGCGCCGGACTGGGTTCTGATCGCCGATCCAAAGACGGATGACTGCCAGCAACTGCTCGGTGGAAGGGTCGTGTATCGCAGCAACAACCACGTTGATCTCCTGCGTCGCGCGCGGGAACTCGCCTTGCACCACGTTGCCATCAGGCGGCTGGGTCCGTGGCCCGATGAAGTGGAGCTGGTCTTGTGAGTCCCTTCTCCTTTCACTCCGGCAGCGGACCCATCCTCATCGACGCCAGTGCGAGCGGGCCTGAAAACAGCTTGGACTTCCGGCTGATTCTCGACACGGGTGCCACGACAAGCCTGATCGACCGCGACGTGTTGATCCACTTGGGATATGACCCGGATGTGCCATCCCGTCGTGTCGAAGTGACAACCGGAAGCTCCGTCGAGCGACTGCCGGTGTTCACGCTCAACCGGTTGACCGTGTTCGGAAAACATCGGCTCGCATTCCCCGTGGTGGCGCATACCCTGCCACTAGTCGGCGCGGGCATTATGGGGCTGCTGGGTCTCGACTTCCTGCGGGGTCATCGGCTGGAGATCAACTTCAAGTCGGGTCTGCTATCGTTCGAATAGATGCCTTGCCCATGTCCGACCTTCCACGCGCCATGTCATTGAACGAGCCACTCTCGGAAAACGCGGATGTCGCGCCGTCCGGACTCTGTCGTTTCGCGAGCATTGTCCGGCGATTGAGCCGCTCGCTGAAGGATCTCGAACTTGTAGCGACGCCGCTGCGGCTGGAGCCGTTGGCCGGACGTGAATGGTTCGACCTGTTGCAGCGCAAGCTGCTGCCGCAACTCAACGAAGGTGCCTTTCTGATCGTGGCTGTTGTCGGTGGCACGAACATCGGCAAGAGTGTCATCTTCAACCACATCGCCGGGTTTCGAGCCAGTGCGAGCAGTCCGTTGGCTTCGGGCACCAAGCATCCGGTCTGCCTGGTTCCGCAGGGCTTTGCCGAGCATCACGATCTGCGGGCGTTGTTTCCTTCGTTTGAACTGCGTCCGTGGGCCAGCGGTGATGAATCGCTGCTCGATGTCCCGTCGCATTGCTTGTTCTGGCGGTCGCATGAGAGCGTGCCGAACAACCTGATCATCCTCGACACCCCCGATGTCGACAGCGACGCCCCGGTGAACTGGCAACGGGCGGACGCCGTGAGGCAGGCGGCCGATGTGCTGGTCGCCGTGTTGACTCAGCAGAAGTACAACGACGCGGCCGTCAAACAGTTCTTTCGCAAGGCCGCCACCGAGGACAAGGCGGCGATCATCGTCTTCAACCAGGTCGAGTTGCCCGACGACGAAGAGTACTGGCCGATCTGGCTGAACACCTTCGCCGGCGAAACCGGCCTGCAACCTGAGTACGTCTATCTTGCTCCGAACAATCGAAAGGCGGCGGAAGCGATCGCGCTTGAGTTCGAGGAGCGGGAGTGGCCGGTGCGGAGTGCGGAACGAATGCGGGATGAAGAGCTCGCCGATCCAAAGACAGCGACGTCCGCTGCTCCTGCCCTCGCCCCTCGCCACTCACCCCTCCCCACTTCATTCTCCGCCGTCCTCTCGCAGCTTCGCTTCGCCGAGATCAAGCTGCGGACACTCCGCGGATCGTTGCTGTTTGTGCTGAAGGGCGACGACAGCATCGCCGCGTATTTGGAAGAGATCCGCGCGCGGAGCCGTCAGTTTCACGATGCCGCCGGAGTCTTTCTGCGCCGCAGCATGGTGCAGCAGGCGGACTGGCCGG
>JAYTIB010000243.1:0-14464 GCA_043732205.1 Schlesneria sp.
GGATGGTGGAAAGGCCACGGGATCAGAGTCAGGAAGACTCGATGATCTTCTTCCCACTGTCCACCATCCACTCACCCGCTTCCCTCCATCCACCATGTCGCTTTTGAACCCCGCACTGCTCGCCGGGCTGGGATTGGCCGCCATCCCGGTACTGTTGCATTTGCTGCTGCGGGCCAAGCCGAAACGACTGATCTTCCCGGCACTCCGGTTGATCCAGCAGCGCCGGCGGCAAAACGTCCGGCGCATGCAGTTGCGTCACCTGTGGCTGCTGCTACTCCGCATCGCGGTGATCGTGCTGATCGTGCTCGCCGTCAGTCGGCCCTCGTTGCCAGCGGCGAATTATTCGCTCAGCCGGTTCGAATGGGGCACGCTGATCGCGATCATGGCCCTCGCCGTGGGGGCTTACTTCGGAGTCATGCGCTGGTGGCAGCGTCAAACGTTGACGCGCACGGCGATGCTCACCCGTCGCACCATGCTGCGCGGGGGCGTTGGGACAGTCGCGGTGTTGCTGGCTCTGGTGGGAGTCGCGTGGCCGTATGCTCATCGCGTCTTCGCCGAGATCAAGAATCCCGCGCCGCGTGTTGCGGAAAACGTGCCGGTCGCGGCGGTGTTTCTGTTCGACACCAGCGCGAGCATGTCCTACAAGCAGGCCAACAAGACCCGACTGCGTGCGGCGCAGGAGATGGCGAAGTCGCATCTCAGCCACTTGCCAGCCGGCAGCAAGGTCGCCGTGGCGGCCAGCAGTGAAACGGCACCGGCGGCATTCTCCACCGATCTGGTCGCGGCACAAAGCCGCATCGACGCCTTGGAAATCAAGGCGACCGGCCAGCCACTGAACGACCGATTGAGCGCCCTGATGCAGATTCAGGAAGACGACCAGCGGCGCGTCACCAGCGAGCAGTCATCGATCCCCGCAGACAAACGCCAGGACCGGTTCGTGCGCGAGATCTACATCTTCACGGATCTGACGAAGTCCGCCTGGCGCGACGAGTCGTCGTCCCTGCGTGATGAACTGCAGCGGCTGCGCTGGATCGGCGTCTATCTGATTGATGTTGGTGAAACGGCCCCGACCAACATCGCGCTGACGGGAATGAGGCTGTCGCGCGAGGCGGTTCCGGCGCGCGGGACGGTGCGCGTCGAAGCCGTGGTCTCGTCGACTGGCCCGGTCAAACCGGATCAGTCGGTCGAACTGTATCTGAAAGCCGGCGATGGCCCCCCCGTTCGCAAGGGAACGGAAGCCGTCAAGCTGGAGACCGGCAGCGAAGCGCGCGTCGCGTTCTTTCCCGTCGACATCCCACTGCAACCGTTCACGCAGGGTGAACTGCGGCTGACGGGTTCCGACCCGCTCAATGCCGACGACGTGCTGTACTTCAGCGTGCATACCATTCCGTCACTGAAGGTGCTGATCGTCGCCGAGGAACCGGCCATCGCCCGGTATTGGACGCTGGCCCTGAGATTCCTCGCGGAAGAGGGGATCTCGGCGTTTCAAACGGAGTCGGCCACACCGGACAAGCTCGCGGACATCGAGCTGGGTGAGTTCGATGTCGTCTGCCTGATCAATGCCGGCCGACCGAGTGACGCGGCGTGGTCCAAGCTGCGGACGTTTGTGGAACGGGGCGGCGGGCTGGGCGTCTTTCTGGGAGCGAGTTCATCGGCGCTCTCCGAGACGACGCGGGAACGGATCAATCCCGTCGGCTACCAAACGGAAGCCGCGTTGACGGTCCTGCCCGCGAGGCTCGAAGCGTCGTTGTCGAATTCGCCCGCCAAGACCATCGACGTGCGCAAATCACAGCATCAGCTCTTGAAGAGATTTGATGAAGTGGGCGCACTGACGGAGTTGGGGATCACCGAGGTGAAACGATTTTGGAAGGTCGACCCGGTTGCCGATGCGGTCGTCGTCTCGCGCTATGCCGGCGCTGCGGACGACGATTTGGGCGCGCCTGCGCTCATCGAACGACGGATCGGTCAGGGGCGGGTGATGATGCTGACGACCGGTGTCGACGGCATCGCCTGGAACGACCTGTTGCGTGAGAACGGGCCGTACATCGTGTTTGTCGATCAATTGACGCAGTACCTGGCGTGGCAGGCGTCGGGCACCTTCAACCACATCGTGGGTGACGAAGTCGCGTTGCCACTGGGCCGCGACCACAAGCTCGCGAAAGCCGTCCTGCGGATGCCCGACTTCAAGCAGCGCGTGATCGACATCCCGCCCAAGTCGACCATCTTGACGCTGCGTGATCTGACGTCGGTCGGATCATACTCGGTCGACACAGCCGATCGGGCGGTCGATTATCACGTCGGATTCAGCCTGAATCTTCCCGCCGCCGAAAGCGACTTGAAGCGGCTGGAGAAATCCGATCTGGACGGCCTGCTGGGAGAAGAGCGCTACCACGTGAACCGCGATCTCGACAGCCTCATCAAGGATGTCAACATCGGTCGACTGGGTCAGGAAATGTACGGCATGGTCGTCGCCTTCCTGGTCGCGGTCTTCGCCTTGGAACAGTTCACCGCCACTTGGTTCTATCGCACCGACGATTCACCGTAGCCCGAGTGTTCGAGTTGCGCACGATCTCCCCGATCCGCCTTCTTCCCTCACAAATCACAAATCCTATGCCCCTCTCCATCGAACCCATCTGGCCGTGGCCGATCGTCATCCTGACGAGTCTGGGACTGATGGTGTTGGTGCTGGTGACTTACCGCGTGCAACTGAAATCGCAGCCGGTGTGGCTGGTCAGGACGCTGTTGAGTCTTCGGCTGGCGGCGGTCGTCGTGCTGACGTTTGCCATGCTCCGGCCAGCCGTGCAGAAATCGGAAACGGATGAGTCGAAGGTGGAGCTGCTGGTGCTGGCCGATGTCAGCCGGAGCACCAACACCGCAGACATGCCGGGCAAGGTGTCGCGGTTCAACGCCATCCGGACAGACATCGAGAAGCACCAGGCGAAATGGAAGGACTGGAACAAGACGGTCGAAGTCCGACAGTTCGACTTCGCCGAGAAGCTGGCACCGTTCGACCCGTCGCTGAAAGAGGGAACCGGGGACCAGACCGCGTTCGGAAGGGTGCTGGAAGACCTGCTGCGTGAGGCCCGTGATCGGCGGACGCTCGCAGTCCTGCTGTTCACCGACGGCGCTCACCGCGCGATCCCACCCAACGATATCGATCCGCTGACCGCCGCGCGCAAGCTGGCCGATGCACAAATCCCGCTCTACGGCATCGGCTATGGAGGCTCGTCGCTGTCAGCGGCATCGCTCGATCTGGCAATCGAGGATCTGGTGGTCCCCGAAGTGGTCTTCGAAAAGAGCCGTGTGCCGGTAAAGGCCAAGGTGCGAACATCGGGTGCCGCTGGCCGCAAGATCCGCGTGCGGATTCTGGTCGAAGACCGTGCCGGCCGACGAATGGATGAAACGGGGGAACTCAAACCGGCACCGCTGACACAGCAGGCGAAACCATTTCAGGAATTTGAGATCAAGCGTGATACCGAAATCATTCCGGTCGAGTTGTCGTTCGCGGCGATGGTGTCGGGCGAAGTCAAGATCGCCCTGCAAGTGGAACCGATCGACGGCGAATTGCTGACCGGCAACAATCAGCGGGAAACCATCATCACCGTCAAGAAAGGTGGGATGAACGTCGCCTACTTTGACTTGCCGCGCACCGAACAACGCTGGCTGCGCGCCGTGAATGGTGCCGACAAGATCCAACTCGACTTCCAAGAAATCCGCGGCGGCCGGTTTGCCGCGCAGACGAAGATCGACCCGTCGTGGTTTCAACGCGGCCGCTACGACGTCTACATCATCGGCGACGTGCGCGCCGAGGTCTTCGGCCCCGAGTTGCTGAAGCAATTGGCCAATCGACTGGAAGATGGCTCGGCGCTGTTGATGACCGGCGGCGTGCAGAACTTCGCGGTCGGGGGATACGCCTCCAGCCCGATCGCCGACTGGCTCCCCGTCGAACTCAATCCTGTGGATGCTCGACCGCCCGGCAAGATCAACGTGGCAACTCAGTTGATGGGTCCGCAAAAGATGGTGCCAACCGACCGGGGGATGAAGGAATACGTCATGCAGTTGGGACCGTCCGACAAGAACCGGGCGCTCTGGCTCGACCTGCCTCCGCTGAAGGGAGCGACCCGATTGAAACCGGTGAACGATCTGTTGGAACCGTGGGCCACCACGCCCGACGGCATCCCACTGCTGTTCGCCACCACCATCCAGCGCTCGCGAGTCGCCGCGTTCGCCGGAGACACGACGTACCTGTGGTGGACGGTTGGCGACAAGGCGGATTTGCACCAGCGCTTCTGGCGGCAACTGATCCTCTGGCTGGCGAAGAAGGAAGCGGACACGGACCAGCCGGTCTGGGTGAAAGTCGCTCCTCGAAACCATGCCCCCGGTGCCACTGTCAGCATGACGTTCGGAGCCCGCGGTGCCGATGGCCTGCCGATCGACGACGCCGAATTCCAAGTGGAAGTGACCCGCCCGGACGGACAGAAGTCTTCCGTCACACCGCGGAAGGCCGCCGGTGAGAACTCGGCCGAGTTCGACAAGACCACTCTGCCGGGCGACCATTGGATTCGGGTCTCCGCGCGCCGCAACGGCCAACCGATCGGCACGTTCGATGCCTCGACCCGGTTCATCGTCGATGCCCGCGATCTGGAACTCGACTACCCGAGCGCCGACTACGACTTCCTCAAGCAACTCTCCTCCATCACCGGCGGCCTGTCGCTGAAGCCCGAGGAAGTCGATGGGTTGCTGGAACGGTTAAAGGAATCGAAGACCAACCTGACCAGGGTCCAATCAATCACGCTCTGGGACAACTGGGGCCTGCTGCTGGTCTTCGTCGGCCTGATGAGTGTGGAATGGTTCGTGCGAAAGAAACGCGGACTGGTGTGAGGCGAGGAGGGAGACAGTGGTCAGTTGTCGTTTAACCGCAACGCCATCAGCGTGCGCGGGGACGACGGTTCGCTCCCGCCCGCCCGCACGCCGTTGGTGTTGCGGTTAGACGTCTCAGGCCAGGCCGCGCGAGGTAGAAGTTGCAAAAACACTTGCAAAGAAATGGGGAATATTCAGGCTGGAAGCCTATCCCAAGGTTTTTCAACAGGCTTCGATGCCAGGATCTGCGGCACCACGTTGCCATGCACATCGGTGAGGCGGTAGTCGCGACCCTGGAACCGGTGCGTCAGCCGGGTGTGATCGATCCCCAGTTGATGCAGAATCGTCGCCTGCAGGTCGTGAACATGGACCGGGTCGCGGACGATGTTGTACGAGTAATCGTCGGTCTCACCGTGGACGGTCCCCGGCTTGATCCCGCCGCCCGCCATCCACAGCGAGAAACAGCGCGGATGATGGTCGCGGCCGTAGCTGGTGTCGGTGATCGCGCCCTGGCAATAGACCGTCCGACCAAACTCGCCACCCCAGATCACCAGTGTGTCGTCCAGCAATCCGCGCTGCTTCAGATCCAGCACGAGTGCCGCCGAGGCTTGGTCGGTCTCCTTGCATTGCTGCACCATTCGATCGGGCAATCCACCGTGATGATCCCAGTCGCGATGGTAGAGTTGGATGAAGCGCACGCCCCGTTCGACCAGCCGCCGCGCCAGCAGACAATTGGCCGCGTACGCCCCCGGCTTCTTCGAGTCGTCGCCGTACATCGCGAAGGTCTGCGCCGTCTCGCCCGACAGATCCATCAATTCGGGGACCGAGGTCTGCATGCGAAAGGCGAGCTCGTACTGGGCGATGCGGGCGCGGATCTCCGGATCGCCGACGTCCGCCAGTTGGAGTTCATTGAGCTGTGCCAGACCATCGAGCATCTCGCGCCGCCCCTCGCGGTCGATCCCCTGCGGATCGGACAGATACAGCACTGGATCGCCGACGCCGCGCAGCTTGACCCCCTGATGCTGCGACGGCAGGAACCCGCTCCCCCACAGCCGCGCGAGCAATCCCTGTCCCTTCGTCCCCGACTTGGAGATCATCACCACGAACGCCGGCAAATCTTCGTTCATCGTCCCCAAACCGTAATCGACCCACGCCCCGAAACTCGGCCGGCCCGGTTGTTGGCTGCCGGTTTGAATGAACGTGATCGCCGGATCGTGGTTGATCGCCTCGGTGTGCATCGAGCGAATCAGACAGATCTCGTCGGCGATCTTCGAAGTGTGCGGCAGCATTTCGCTGAGCCACATCCCGCACTGTCCATGCTGCGCGAACTTGAACTTCGACGCCGCGACGGGAAAGTTCTTCTGACCGGACGTCATCCCGGTCAGCCTCTGGCCCATGCGGATCGAATCGGGCAGCTCCTGCTTGTGGACATCGATCAACTTCGGCTTGGAGTCGAACAAGTCCAACTGCGATGGAGCCCCCGACTGGAACATCCAAATGACCCGCTTGGCCCGCGCCACCGCGTGCGGCAATGTCGAGCCGGGATTCGCCGCCGTTTCACGCGCCAACAGCGACGCCAGCGCGGCCGTTCCCAGTCCGGTGGCCGATCGCTCGAGGAAAGTGCGGCGATTCAGGTGTTGTTGCGAGTGTTGCAGCATGGCAGAGTTCAATGTCCAGTAGCAGGTCAAGTGAGGGAGTCGGACAGGTGCATCATCCGCCAAACATCACGGCGCTGTCCAGCATGCGACTTGGCCGCTACCGACAGACGTACTGTAGTCCCGTCGCTCCGCCGACGGGACCGTTCCAGAGTTGGCAGGAGCACATGCGGGGACGCTCATTTGCCGCACGTCCCGCCGACGGAGCGGCGGGACGACAGTAGGGTTGCAGGGCGCGTCACACCTTGGCTGCGAACAAACGTAGTTCCCCAGATTCGAATCACTCCGGACTCTGTTCGCGGACGGGAGCATTGGATAACTTGAGTTTGAAAGTCGGCCGATGCCGATGCCGAGTTGCTAATCACTCAACGAGGACGATCAAATCTTTTCCGCCTATCTCGAATCGTTCACGGAGTGCGAGTCACTGCGAAGCCGGGTGCTGACGGTGCTGCACCTGCTGCCCGAAGCCGTGCAGCGTGACTTCCTGGACGACCCGCGCTTCCGCATCACGCTGGAAAACTACGTTCCCGGCGAGGGCTGGTCGCTGTGGATGGCCAGTCCGGGGCCGATCGGCAGCGGCAGTCGCTGCGTGGTGCTCCGGCGGAAACTGGCGGATTGCCCCGAGGCATTCGCCCACTATGTGATCGCTCATGAATTTGCCCACGCCTTCTTGCGCAACGGCGGCTGGGGCGACATCACCGACATCGAAGTCGCGGCCGACGCCCTCGCCGCCAGTTGGGGCTTCCACCGACCGGCCGACAGCTTCCGACGAACGGCCCCGTGAAAATGGTTGCGTCGCAGCGCGTCACGAAATCGTCGCCGAGTGTTCATACTTCACGCGGTCCTGAGTGCCACGTTTGTCCGAGCCGCACCCGTCAGGAAGCGGTCTGTGAATTCCGCTTCCTGACGGGCGCGGCTCGGACGCCAAATGGACCGCGCGAGAATTACTCGTCCCCCGGTGACTGCAAGCACGGTGGCGTTCACCGGACTACGATCTCCCCGTACATCAATTCGCCGGATGCGATCGTCGCTTCAATCTCCAGGCGTTTTCCTTCGGGGGGAATCCGGAACACCATCAAGTCGGCCAGTGATCCGCGACGCAATCGCACGACTTCGCAGCCGAGCAGCTTGGCCGGATTCTTGCTCGCCATGTCGACCGCGTCCTTCAACGACACGCCCGCAAATTCGATGACGTTGGCCACGCAGGTGTCGGTTTCCTGAGCGGAGCCGGCCAGCAGCTCGCGCTGTCCGGCGACGACCAGCTTGCCGTCTTCGAGGATCTCGCTGCGGCCGAGCTTGCTTTCATAGATCCCCGGCGGACATCCGGCCCAGCCGGCGGCGTCGCAGGTCAGGATCGTTCGCTTGGGAGTCTTCACCTTGAGAAACGTTTGAACCAGCGACGCGGGCAGATGGTGTCCGTCCACGATCAGACTCGCCGTCAGCCGCGGATCGGCGAGTTGTTCAAAGATGTAATTGCGATGCCGGTGAATCATCGCATGCGCGCCGTTCCCCAGATGCGTGCTCAGCTTCGCACCGGCATCGACCGCCGCGCGGATCTGCTCCGGGCTGGCGGCGGTGTGACCGATTGAGATCACCACACCGCTGTCCACCGCGCGGCGAATGAAATCGATCGCGCCGTCCACTTCGGGAGCCAGCGTCACCAGCTTGATGCGGTTGCCCGAAATCTCCTGCAGCTTTTGGAATTCGTTCCAGTCGGCGGCCCGGACATGCTCGCGCGGATGAGCGCCGCGCGGACCATCTTCAGAGGAAATGTACGGTCCCTCCAGATGGCAGCCACACACCATCCGCTCCGCCCACGGCTCGCGTTCGCAGGCGGCTCGAATCGCGGCGAACCCCGCGGCGAGACCCTCAAACGAATTCGTGATGAGCGTCGGACAGAGCCGCGTCACCCCGAAGCGATAGTGCGGCTCCAAAGCCTTCAAGACATCGTCGCGGGTCAGTGCATCATCGCTGAACCAGACGCCGCCGTGCCCATTGATCTGCAAATCAAACAGCGCGGGTGAAACGAACGGCCAGTCCGCCACGGATTCCGCGGGCCAGGCCGGCTCCACCGAGCGGATGCGTCTCCCCGCGATCTTGATTCGCAGCGGTTCGCCGTTTTCGTAACTGCGGGCGCATACGCTCACTGATCGATCACGCATTACTTCATGGCTCATTGTGTACTTTCCACTGCTGAGTCGATTGCTTTTTTTTGCAACGCATCGGCAGAATGTTCGCCCAGCGAGGCTGGGGAGGAACTACTTTCATTCGTCCTGTGCCGAATGTCACCCTGCATCGCAGACTTTGAGGAAAGGATTGTTGACACATGCAGATGTATCGTCGAGCATTCATGATTGCCAGTGCCACGGCGGCTTTCGGGTTGGCCGCACAGCCAGTCCCGGGATTCGCGCAAAAGCAGGTGCCGGACTTTGCATTCACCTCACCGACCAGTGGCCAAGGATTCGCCGCCGGTAGGATGGTGACTGTGAAAGGAACCGCACCGCAAAAGAAAGGGTTCAAGATTACCATCAAACTCTATCCTCCGACCAGTACGGACTTGAACGCACAAGATCCTGTAGGGACGGAAAAAGTTAGTGTGAAACCGGATGGGACTTGGACCTTCGTCGATTGGAAGCTTCCCAAAACTCCTGGTACTTATCGTTTCGAAGCGGTACCCACCGACAACTCAATTCAGGGCTACAAGGCCTCCGTTCCGATTGTCATTCGTTGAGACGACCAAACCATGAAAGGAATTCGCATGTCAAAGCGTCAGGGAACGACCATGATCGAAGTGCTCGTCGTCGTCGCGATTCTCGGACTGCTGGCAGCACTCCTGCTGCCAGCAGTCCAGTCCGCTCGGGAAGCGGCGAGAAGGACGCACTGCAAGTCGAATCTCCGGCAGATCGGGATCGCCGCGGCCAATTATGAGTCTGCTTTCGGAGTCTGGCCATTCGGAATACTGGATGATAGCCCCGGTCCTTTTGAGGGGATCTTTTCAGATCTCGGTGTCCGAGCCATTAGTTTTCCAAACGAAACTTGGAGAATTTCTGGTGCTCCGGTCTTCCGCTGTCCTTCCGACCCCTTGATGGCATCGGCACTGGAATCGACGAGTTACCACGTCAATGACGGGTCGGGCGTGCAGACATACGGCTTCAATGGGATGCTGGTGCAACCCATGATGGGACCGGACTACGCGAATCACACGAATTACATGCCTGATGATCCCGCCTTCTTGCGATCGGCTGACATTACGGACGGCTTGTCGAACACGGCGGCCGTCAGCGAGCGAATACTGCACGACCGTTCCGCACCGCCAGAATTGCTCAGAAAATGGCGGTATACCCCCGTCGCACATCTCGCTCCAAATGAATTGGACCTGTTCGCGGACGCCTGTCAGTGCGACAGCCAATTGCCCGCAATTGACCTTGATCACGACGCAGTCGATTGGGATCTCTATGGACGGAACTACTACAACCACGTGGTGACTCCGAATGGGCCAAGCTGCAACAACGGTCCCGAGTTTGATGTCACTCTTTTCGCCAAGACGGCGAGCAGTTTGCATGGGGCTGGCGTGAACGTGTTGATGGCGGACGGTTCGGTCCATTTCGTGGGGCAGAACATTGATCGAAGGGTCTGGCGCGCTGCCGGCTCGCGGAACGGAGGAGAGACCGTTGAAGGCTTTCGTTAATCAGGGATTGCTGGCCGGTGCGCTTTTCATGTTGATCGGATGCGCCAAGGCGACTCACGTTCCGCCCGCTGTGACGCCAGACATCGATCGGCGGTTCACAGAAGCCAAGTTCACAATCAACGGTCGCGATTCGCGCGATCACTCACTTTCCATTCGTTCGGGCGAGACGTTTGTTGTCGATGGGGAAGTCACCATCGACCGTGACCTCAGAGATCCGGTCCGCGGCGTCGATTACTTGTTCGCCGAGCGGGAGTCCGGTCGCACCGGCCGCAAGAACGTTGCTTCAGGCAGCTTCAGCTATTCGCCTGCGGCCAAGCCAAACACACTTCATTTGAAATGCGAATCGACAGTGAATCTCCCGGCGGGGGTGTATGAGCTGTCTTTCGTGGCATACCGCCAGACACTCCTCAACGAAAAGTCTCCGCCGCTGTGGTATTTCCATTGCGTCACCGTTGAGATCACCAATCCAACTCTTGCGAAGTGACAAATCCCATTGAACGCATGCCGACTCATTGCGGGCACGGTGCGGCTCAGGGCTTGATAGTTGGCGTCTTCGTGTGCCAGTCGGTGCGTTGCTGAAAAGCGTTCGCGGCGGCCAGGACTGAGTTTTCTCCCAAGGCTCGGCCGGTGAATTCCAGGCCCGTCGGCAAGCCCCGCGCGCCGAAGCCGTTGGGAACTGTGATGCCGGGCAGGCCGGCGGCGTTGGCCGCGCCGCTCAGGTCCGTGCTGACGAATCCCTTGGACCACTCGGTGAACTTCTGCGAAACCGGCCCCGCTTCCGTGTTGAGCGTCGGGGTCACCACCGCATCAAAGTCTTTCAGCGTGGCATCGATTTCCTTCTGAATCCGGCCGCGGATGCGCAGCGCGTTGATGTAGTCCCGGGCGGGGATCAGCAGGTTCGAGAACCCGCCCCAGCGATCTTCCGGGGCGGCCAGTTCCCAGACATCGCCGCTGGTCATGAAGTCACCGAACGCCGCACCCATTTCGCACGAGATGATCGTTGAGGCCACGACGCTGTACGGCAGATCGGGCAGTTTGATCGCTTCCAAGGTGCCGAACTGCTTCACGATCTCCAGCGATTTCTCGTAGTTGACTCGAACCGCGGCAGCCATCTTTGCGAAGTCGACGTCGAGAGTCGCGAATCGGAACTTGCGTTCGCCAGCCTTCGCGGGATCGGAGTTCGTTGCTCCCGCATACTTCCACGGAGAGGCGATGCTGCTCGGGTCGAGCTCATCCGGTCCGGCGATCGCATTTAGGACCAGCCCGCAGTCGTCGGCCGTGCGACACATCGGGCCGAGCTTGTCCATCGTCCAACTCAGCGCCATCGCACCGTGACGACTGACCCGTCCGTAGGTGGGGCGCAACCCGGCGATCCCGTTGTAGCCGGCGGGAGTCATGATCGAACCCCACGTCTCCGATCCGATCGCGAACGGAACCAGACCCGCTCCCACTGCGGAACCGGGGCCGGACGACGATCCTCCCGACCAGCAGGTCTTGTCCCACGCATTCAAGCCCGGACCGGTCGCGCTGGCGTTCGCCTGCTTGTAGCCAAACCCTCCCGCCAGTTCGACCATCGACAGCTTGGCACACAACACCGCGCCGGCTTCGCGCAGCCTGATCACGACCGTCGCGTCCTCGTCGATCATCTGTTCCTTGAGCGGAGGCGCGCCCCATGAAGTTGGAATCCCGCGCGTGGCCAGCAGGTCTTTGACCCCGTACGGAATTCCGTGGAGCAGCCCGCGATCGCGACCCGACTTCAATTCGTCATCGGCGAGCTTCGCCTGATTTAGAGCGAGTTCGCGGGTGACTGTGGCCACCGCGTTGTAGGCCGCGCCGAACTTGTCCAGGCGATCCAAGAAATACGTGGCCAACTGCACCGACGTCACGACTTTGGCGCGCAGCTTTACCGCCAGCTCACGAATCGTTGCGAACGCGAAGGATGTGTTATCTGGCATGAAGCGACTCGTTGCAGATGGTCACAGAGCAGAAGGTCACAGCGCACGGTCCGCGGGCAGACCATCGGTTCCACGATAAGCGAGGAAGGCGAACGCAGGCTCATCGGAATTCTTCAGCGGGAATTCGGCGAGCAATTGCCCTCGGGCGAGATCGCCGCGGATGTCCCGAAAGATCCCCTGAATCGTCGGCTCATCAAAGTGGTCGCTCGGATAGGTGCGCACCAAGTATGTCAGCAGCATGGCTTCGGGGGGCGGGCTCTCGGGAGACGCGGGATCGGGCGGCGCGGGCTTGTCGCTTCGCGTGGCGCGCGGATCCTCGGGCAAGGCCGGAGCCGGCGGAGTCTCGGCACCGACGGCGGAAGCGGCCGCCAGACCCGCTGTCAGACAACTCGTCCCCGCAGCCAACTGCCGCGTGAACCTTCGTCGATCGATCCGACTGTCATCGCTCATTCGAGATCATCCCCATTCGATTGCCTTGTCGCGCCCGCCGACATTCGCGTCGGCAATTTCGACTCCCTGTGGCGAGTCTCAATCCCTCTGCGGTCAGGTCGCACCAAATTTAGCACACGACCAAGGCGGCACGACAATTGCCAACTCGACTCGCGGTCACATTACGCAACCCATCGCCGTCTGACAATCGGGAACACACATGCCGGTCGATCGCAATCGTCGCGGATTCACTCTGATCGAATTGCTCGTCGTGATCGCCATCATCGCGATCTTGATTGCCCTCTTGCTGCCCGCCGTTCAACAGGCTCGGGAAGCCGCCCGGCGTATCCAGTGCAAGAACAATCTCAAGCAGATCGGGCTGGCGCTGCACAACTATATGGATGTCTACACAACTTTCCCGCCTAGCTTCTGCTTTTCGACGGCAGGTTCGTGGTCGGTTCATGGCCGTATTCTTCCCTACATGGAGCAGGCCAGCGCCTTTGCAAAGGTGCGACTCGATCTGGATTGGGCCGATCCGATCAATGAGGCGACCGGCGTCGCAGAGTTGAAAGTTCCGTCATACAGTTGCCCCACCGATCCGTACGGAAATCGGATGCACAACGCCGGACCGGGTGAGGGGAACATTCGGGTTCATACCTACGGTGTCAACTTCGGCACGTGGAAGGTCTACGATCCTGTCACAAATTCCGGAGGAGATGGTGTGTTCCATCCGAACAGCCGAACTCGTCCCGGAGACATACCGGACGGCATGACCAACACACTGTTGCTTGCGGAGGTCAAGTCGTATCAGCCATATTTCCGCAACACTTCCGATCCCGGCCCGACGGTCCCCAATTCGATATCGTTCGTGTCCGGGCTTTCTGGCGAAGCGAAATATGGTGCCAACCTCGACGACAACGCGGGGCATACCGAATGGTGCGATGGCCCGGTTCACCAAAGCGGCTTCACCACCGTGTTTCGTCCAAACACGCGAGTTTCCTACGCCGCCGGCGGGATTACCTACGACATCGACTACAACTCGCAGTACGAGGGAACGAGTACGACTCAAACCACGTATGCTGCCATCACGTCACGCAGTTACCACACGGGAATCGTCAACGTGGCGCTGGCCGATGGTTCGATACGCTCGATCAGCGAGAACATTGACATCAACGTCTGGCGCGCCCTGGGAACTCGGGCGGGAAGCGAAGTCGTCGGAGCATTCTGAATCGCCGGGGCGCTTGCGGCCCCTTCGCGACGGCGGGCTTTTCGTTCGGCCCGGTATGTCTTCTCACCATGCGTGAACCACCTTGCCGCGATTCACGAACCACGCATCACCGATTCACGCCGACTGGTTGCGTCACATTTCGGAAGTGGCTAAGCTCCCACTCCGCCGGACGCTGGGGATCGCAGTCTTCCCTCACCGGCACAGGCATCCGTAGCTCAATTGGATAGAGCATCGGTCTTCGGAACCGAGGGTTGTAGGTTCGAGCCCTACCGGGTGCATTATGAGCCACAACGACTTACGTCGAGTGGCTCTTTTCTTTCAGACCCAGATGTACCCAGGTACACTTTGGTGGATCTGATCGACGTCCCGGCCACCGGCTTGGGAAGTACGCCTCGGTTGAGGAAACACCCATGTCAGGATTGGCTCATCGGAACAAGAACGGTCGTCTGGCTGAGCATCGAACCACTGCCTTTCTGCTGGATCATTTCTGGGTGCTCAAGCAGTCGGTGGATCTCGACGGGGCCGTGTTCTTCGTCCAAGCCGCGACTCGCACCGCAGAATCGCTTGGTCATTCATCGAGTCACCGACCTGTTGCCGTCGTTCAAGCCAGATCTTGGGAAGACGGGGCTGAGGTCGAGGTTCCAAAACT
>JAYTIB010000244.1:0-14431 GCA_043732205.1 Schlesneria sp.
TGATCGTGTGGGGCGGCGAGTTCGGACGCACGGTCTACAGCCAGGGGACTCTGACGAAAGACAACTACGGCCGCGACCACCATCCGCGCAACTTCACGATGTGGATGGCGGGCGGCGGTGTGAAGCCGGGCATCGTCCACGGCGAGACCGACGACTTCAGCTACAACATCACCGAGAAGCCGGTCCACGTGCATGACCTCAACGCGACGATCCTGCACCTGCTGGGGATCGATCACGAGAAGCTGACCTACCGCCTGCAGGGCCGCGACTTCCGATTGACCGATGTGCATGGCAAGGTGGTCACGGATATTCTGGCGTGAAATCAGGAGGATGGGCACTCTTGCCCGTCTTCTTCGTTTGTCCATGATTTGGCGACAACTGCCAGCGAACACCGGACGGCCAAGAGTGGCCATCCTCCAGCGCGGTCATCAAGGAAACCTCAATGAGCACCGTACTCGAAGCGCCGCCGCACGAAATGCCAGCGCCGGTCGCGATCTACACCGCAGATGACCTGCTGCTCATGCCGGATGGCGAGCGGTTTGAACTCGTGGACGGAGAACTTGTGCAGAGAGACATGGGCGCGCTCTCGGGCTGGGTTGCGGGGAACATCGCATCGCAATTGAATCGGTGGGCTCATCGGCACGGTGGCTGGGCATTCGGATGGGGAGTCGGCTACCGCTGCTATGCCGACGATCCGGAGCGGGTTCGCAAGCCGGATGCTTCGTTCATTGGGGCTGCACGTCTTCCGAGTCCGCCCGAAGGCTACATCACCATCGCCCCCGACCTGGCCGTCGAAGTCGTCTCGCCCCACGACATGTACTATGAAGTCGAACAGAAGGTCGATGAGTACCTTGCGGCGGGTGTCCGGATGGTGTGGGTCATCAACCCGGCCAACAAGTCGGTGCGAGTATTTCATCCGAAACGCATCGTCGAAGAGATCGGCACCGACGGCGAACTGACCGGTGGCGACGTGATGCCCGGATTCACCTGCGGCGTCCGTTCACTGTTCCCTCCACTCCCACAGCCGGCCGGCTAATGCAAACAGATCGGAATTGAAACGGCATGCGGACGAAGGAACTGTCGATCTGTGGTCTGAGCGCCGTGCGTTCGCGGTTCGAGACGGCCCCGCTGACGATCAAGCGGTTGTTCTTCACCCAGGAGATCGCGCCGCAGATTGGCGAGATCTGTCGTGCGCTGGCCGAAGCGCGGCTGGCGTATCGGTGTGTCGAGGCGGAAGACTTGGAACGGATCTCCGGATCGGTACATCACGGCGGGATCGTGGCGGTCGTCGAGCAGGCCCCGTTCCGACCGCCGCAGCTCGATGAGGTGCGCGAGTGGGCCGGTCGCGGCGAACCGTTGCTGGTGCTCGATTGCATCGGCAATCCGCACAATCTGGGTGCGATCGTCCGCACGGCGGCCTTCTTCGGCGT
This sequence comes from Schlesneria sp., assembly GCA_043732205.1. Taxonomy (GTDB): domain Bacteria; phylum Planctomycetota; class Planctomycetia; order Planctomycetales; family Planctomycetaceae; genus Schlesneria. The sequence continues at coordinate 1,431 of JAYTIB010000244.1, forward strand.
GACCAAGCTGGTCCTGGCCGAACATCCCCTCGCCGCGCTCCCGACCGAGGCCTCGTATCGCGTCGCGGCCGGCGGGTTGGAGCACATGGAAGTGTTCGTGGTCCGTTACATGGATCGTTTTCTGCACGACATCCGGGCGTTCTACGAAGTCATCGGCGCGGCCACCGATGGCGGTGATCCCAACCTCGGCAGGACCACGCGGAAACCGGTCGCGCTGGTTTTGGGCAACGAGGAAGAGGGTCTCGCCGCCGAAGTCGCCGCCGAATGCGACCGCCTGGTGACGATCCCCGGCTGCGGTCGCGTCGAGTCCCTGAACGTTTCCGCCGCCGCCGCCGTGCTGCTCTGGGAATGCACCCGCAGCCCCGCAGCCAGTCGTGGCAAGTAACGTCGGAGGGATGCGCGCCCGCGAGGTGATTGGCGATCGTACCGTAGTTTCTCACTGGCGAAGCCGGCCCAATGTGGCAGGAACAGTTCTTGTAGACGGTTGAGTCGCGGTGCATTGCGGGCGAGTTGACCGTCTTGTCATTGGTGCTTCGAGCCCGTCTGTCGTTTGGTCGCGATGGCTGGCGAATCGATCATTGGTGACACGCGGGGGCACCGGTTTGTCCGGTGCGTTCGCCGGTTCCCGTTCAGGAGATCGCACAAGTCACACCATCGCCGCCCGCGGTGTCCGCGCGTGTGTTTTTTGGCGGAGGTGTGTCATGGGCCGGAAGGGTTTCTCGACGGGGCCGGCGGGGCGGAGTTATTCAGCGGAGCGACGGGACAACATGTCACGCCCGATGCTTGCCAACTCCGCATGCGTCGCGGACGCGTTGCAGAACTTCCTGTCCCTTGGCGCGAGCCCGTTGTGCTCCGGCCTGCAGGACGTCTTCCACGTAGCCGGGGTTGGCAGCGAGTTCGACTCGTTTGGCCCGCGCGGCGGCGAAGTAGTTCATGGCGGCATCGTAGACCGCCTGCTTGGCTTCGCCGTAACCCATGCCGCCGGCGCGGTAGCGTTCGGCGAGCGCGGATTGTTGCTCGGGCGTGGCGAATAGTTTGTAGAGCGTGAAGACGGAACAGGCGTCCGGATTCTTGGGAGCCTCCATCGGGGTCGAGTCGGTCTTGATCGACATGATCTTCTTGCGCAGCGGCTTGTCGGCTTCGAAGATCTCGATCGTGTTGCCGTAGCTCTTGGACATCTTTTCACCGTCGGTTCCAGGAACCTTCGCCCCCTCTTCGAGGACACGGGCATTGGGAAGGTGCAGGAATTCGCCGCCGTACGTGGAGTTGAACCGCTGGGCAATGTCGCGGGTCACTTCCAAGTGTTGGATCTGATCGGCACCGACCGGGACGATGTCGCTGTCGTACAGGAGGATGTCGGCGGCCATCAGGACGGGGTACGTGAACAGGCCGGCATCGGGAGCGATTCCCTTCGCCACCTTGTCCTTGTACGAGTGGCATTTCTCCAGCAGGCTGAACTGCGTGACGGTCATCAGCAGCCACATCAGTTCCGTCACTTCGGGAATGTCCGATTGACGAAACAGGGTGGCATGGTCGGGATTCAAACCCAGAGCCAGCAGGTCAATGGCGGCGTCCCAGGTGTTCTGTTCCAGCGCCTGGCGATCCCTCACGCTGGTGAGCGCGTGCAGGTCGGCGATGAAGTAAAACGCCTGCTCGTTGGTTTGCAGGGCGATGTACTGCTGGATGGCTCCAAAGTAGTTGCCCCAATGGAACCGGCCTGTCGGTTGGATACCGGAAAGAACTCGCATGCGTCACCGGGAAGTTGGAATCACGGGAAGTTGGACCACGAAGTGTACGAACATCAGTGCGGACGGGCGGCCATCAGGGCGACGGTCGAGGGCTGGATCGTCCCGACAATCTCGCTGACCGATGCACAGCCCTCCTGTTCGAGGAGGGAGGCGAGTTGGTCAACCAGGTTCGTTGCCAGGGTTGGATTGTAGAAGTTGGCGGTGCCGATCTGCACTGCCGTGGCGCCGCAGATGAGGAATTCCATCACATCATCGATCGACTGAATCCCGCCGATGCCGATGATCGGCGTCTTCACCGCTTGGGCGACCTGCCAGACGATGCGCAGGGCCAGCGGCTTGATGGCCGGGCCGCTCAAGCCACCGATTCCATTTCCCAAGACGGGCGTCCGCTTTCGCCAGTTGACGGCCAGACCTTGGAAGGTGTTGACGAGCGACAGGGCGTCGGCCCCCGCTTCACCCGCCGCCTGGGCGATCTCAACCACACTGGTGACGTTGGGGGTCAACTTGGCAATGATCGGCAGGCTGCAGGCATCGCGGACGGCGGAGACAACTTCAGCCGTCATCTTCGGGTTGGTCCCATAATCGACGCCGCCGCTGACATTGGGGCACGAGATGTTCAATTCCAGCCCGGCTAGTTGCGGAAATGCGTCGAGTTTCCGGGCCATCTGGACGAATTCCGCGGTGTTCTTGCCCGCGATGTTGGCGATGATCGCCGTCCCCATGCCGAGCAACGCTTCCAAGTGCTTGGCGATGAAGACATCCAGGCCGTCGTTGTCGAGGCCGATGGAGTTGAGCAGCCCCGAAGTGGTTTCGACCGTTCGCGGCGGCGGGTTCCCCGGACGCGGCAGCGGCGTCACCGTCTTGGGGATGATGCCACCCAGCTTGGCGAAATCGGCGTACGCGACCATTTCGCGCGCATAACCAAACGTACCGGAGGCGACGAGGATCGGGTTCTTCAGACGCAGGCGGTTGAGGGAGACATCCAAGCGCGGCACGGGCGATTCTTTCGCGAACAACCGCCCGGCAGGTGTGTGAGTTCCGTTCGCAGCCCCAATGGCTTGGCGCATCGGTCCGCGCAGTCGTTGGCGTCATCGTATCGGTGGTTTGACCAACCGACAACGACACCAACCCTTGCGGATCAGATGAGATCAGATCACGCCGCCGTGGGTGCGATACGGGGTCATCACGTCCGGCATGTCGAGCATCCAGATCCGTTCCCAGATCTCGTTGACGTGGCGGTAGTTTTCCGATGAATAAATCAACTGCCGGGCGCGAACGTCGGGCGATGACGAGTAGATCGGAAGGATGCAGCCGAACTGCGCGAAGCAGCCGACCAACAGAAACAATCCGATGTAAAGCCGATTCCGCATGATGGCCTCCATGCCAACGACTGGATCGCGGTTGATCCGTCCTGATTCTCAAAACTCCATCGCCGATCTGTCGACTGCCAGTCCGGCTTGACTCGCCCAGTCAGGCCACGCCCGTTTCAAGATTGCCCGGTGCTGGGAGTGCTGGCAGGCACTTCAGCAACTCTGGCGGCAGTTGGTACTTCACCGACTGATGGAGTTGTCGAGGCTCGCGCCGCAGCCTCTTCCATCAGTCGAACCTTTTCTTCCATTTCCTTACCGGGCTTGAACGTCACCACGAACTTCTCTGGCACGAACACCTTATCGCCAGTTCGAGGGTTGCGTGCTTTCCGAGCCGCCCGCTTCTTGACTTCAAACACACCAAAATTTCGCAGTTCGATGCGACCGTCTTCCACCAGTGTCTTCACGATGGCATCGAACGTCTTTTGCACAATCTCTTTTGTCTTGAGTTGTGTCAGCCCAATGGCTTCGGAAATATCTTTAACGATTTCTTTCTTGGTCACGGCTGGAGCCCCCCGATCTGAGTCGAATATCAATCGTTCGACAGAGTTCTGTGATCACAGAGAGACTCAACTGTATTCCCAAAAACGAGTTAATGTCAAGTCGTTCGTCGCAATTCGTCGTCCAGTTCGCGGCAGCCGTGGCGTGCGGACCGACAATGTCGCTGGACGGCACTACCACCCCAACCACACACAGAGAACAACCGCTGGAAGGGATATCGGCTCGGCACAACCGCTACCTTCAGAAAATCTTGCTGAACCGGAAATCTCGATGCCAAATGCATTGGGCAACTCGGATGGTCTCCGGCGACCAAGCCGTCAGATCTCCACAACGTCCGCCATAGTTAGGATTTGCTTCAACGAGCACAGCGTTCCGCATCCCGCTCCAGGGCAACTTGCCTGAGTTTCCTTCCACGCGGACTCGTCGGCCAGATTCGAATTCCAAAACGGCCAAGTCTGACATTGGGCGGGTCGGGCGGGATAGACGGAGCACTTTCGGGTCTTGCCATCCAGAAACGTGCAGTCTCCATTGGGGTATTCCCGCAGGGAAATCCGTCCCCCCACAAACCGGAGATGGTGCAACTGCATCTCTCCCAGACTCAGCCCTATGTATTCCGCGATCTGGCGGACTTCCTCTTCGGTCACCCAGACGTATCCCGGTGTCCCGGAGCAGCAGTCTCCGCACTGCGTACACATGAATTGCAACCCGTCCTTGTACCAAGGGCCTTCGTCCATCAGATGTCCCTCCAAATCCAAGGCAATGTGATGCTGTCGAAGAGTTGGATTTGACTGGCTGACTTCCGCTGACGCAATGTGGGATTCTCGAAAAATTGGACCGAGACCCGATGAGATTCGCAGCGCGAGAGAAGTCGCGTGCGAACTTCATCCTTGGCAGATCGGCATCTGGACTCTGTCGACAGATCGAAGACTCCGGTTGTATCGACGGTGCGGGGTACTGATTGGGAGGGAAATCCGGGACCGGCGAAACCGGCCACTCGCCTTGGGCTCCGGTGGGCGATAAACTACCACCCGCTGGCCGTACCCTCCCGGTGCGGCTTTGTTTGTCGATACACCGCTCCACTCTCCAAACCGAGCGGATTCTGGCTTGAAACCGTTTCGAGGATCATGATCGTGGCGACTGCGACCGCAACCTGCACTTCGGCTCCCCCGGCATCAACGGCAAACGGCAAGTTGAACGGGGCCGATGTCTTCGTCGAATGCCTGATCCGCCAGGGAACGGACCTGATTTTCGCCTATCCCGGTGGATGCAGCATGCCAATCCATCAGGCGCTGACCTTTCGCAGCAACGACATCCGCACGATCCTGCCGCGCCATGAACAGGGGGGGGCGTTCGCCGCACAGGGCGTTTCCCGCACGACGGACAAGGTGGGCGTCTGCATGGGAACCAGCGGCCCCGGCGCGACGAACCTCGTCACCGCCATCGCCGATGCCAAGATGGACAGCATCCCTTTGATCGCGATCTCGGCCCAAGTCCCCACGCACCTGATCGGCACCGATGCGTTTCAGGAAACGCCGATGGTCGAAATCTGTCGCGCGATCACCAAGCATCATTACCTGATCACGAAGACCGAAGACATTCCCCGCGTCGTGAAAGAGGCGTTTTACATCGCGCGGACCGGACGACCGGGCCCCGTGCTGATCGACATCCCCAAGGATGTGCAGATGAAACTCGTCGAGGATGTGCGCATCAAGGGCGAGCCGTGGGAGGTGGACTACGATCCGCCGATGAACCTGCCCGGCTATCACCCCGAAGTCCGACGAGTGCATCCCAACCAGATCCGGGCGATTCTGAAGGCGATCCGCGAATCGAAGAAGCCGATTTTCTATGCCGGCGGTGGCATCATCCAATCCGGTGGCAGCGAAGAATTCGCCAAGTTCGCCCGCAAAACGGGAATTCCGGTGGCGACCACCGTCATGGGGATCGGCTGCTTCCCCGCGGATGACGACCAGTCACTGCACATGCTGGGAATGCACGGGACGGTCTACTCGAACTTTGCCATCAACGAGGCGGATCTGCTGCTGGCCTTCGGCGTGCGGTTCGATGACCGCGTGACGGGCAAGCTGAGCGAATTCGCCAAGCACGGCAAGATCGTTCACGTCGACATCGATCCCTCCGAGATCCACAAGAACAAGATCGCCGAAATCCCGGTGGTGGCGAACGTGAAGGAAGTGCTGCAGGGACTGAACGCGATGATCGCGGACGAAGATGTTCCGCAGCTTGATGACTGGTGGAGTCAGATCAACGCTTGGAAGAAGCAGTACCCGCTGAAGGTGAAGGAGTCGGGCGACTTCATCATCCCGCAGTACGCGATCTCCGAATTGTGGCGGCAGACGATCGACCAGGATCCGTTCGTCAACGTGGGGGTCGGCCAGCACCAGATGTGGGCGGCCCAGTTCTACCAGTTTCGCCACCCGCGCCGCTGGCTGAGCAGTTCGGGACTGGGAACGATGGGCTTCGGCCTCCCCGCGGCGATGGGTGTACAGGCGGCGTATCCCGATCGGTTGGTGATCGACATCGACGGCGATGGCTGCATGCTGATGAACGTGCAGGAACTCGCCACGCTGCACTGCGAAAAGCTGCCGGTGAAAATCCTGCTGCTCAACAACCAACACCTGGGGATGGTGGTGCAGTGGGAGGATCGGTTCCACGGCAAGAACCGGGCGCACACGTACCTGGGACCGGTCGACCATCCGGAAGCGGTCGGTGCCGGGGCGGGACCGCACCACGAGGAAACGTATCCGAACTTCGTGCAGATCGCGCGGGGCTTCGGCATCGGTGCGGCGCAGGTTCGCAGCAAACAGGAATTCCCCGAGGCGGTCAAGACGATGCTCGAATACGACGGCGCCTATCTGCTGGACGTGATCTGCCCGTACCAGGAACACGTGCTGCCGATGATCCCCGGCGGCAAGACCGTCAAGGACATCATCACCGAGTGACAGTGATGTCGCGCCGTTTCGCCGCGCGGGCAACGCCCCGCGTTGCGTCGTCCCGCATCGCGATGCGAAACGGCTCCTGACAGTCGGCGAGGATCGCGGGCCGGTGGAGCAACCAAGTGGCTGTGCAGGATCAAGTTCCGAGAGATCTGAAAGTAACCCGAAGCGTAAGCGAGGGCGCACGCTTCGGGCGACGGTGATCTGAAATCAACAAGACCGTGGAACGTCCGCCCTCGCTCACGCTTCGGGTTACTTGAATACCGACGCAAACTCTCGGAAATAGAAATCGCACAGCCCCCAAGGACTTGGCAGCCAGGTTCTTCTGTTCCGTGTCCACGTGGTTCAACGGGCCATCCAAAAATGAAACCACGACATCTGCAGGCAGATGTCGTGGCCTCGTGTTCGCTCGCCGGACAAGTTCGATCGCGACGGTGGAGTCGCAAGAGTTGGGCGGGATCCGGTAGTGCATGGCACTCACCGTTGAATCGATCCAAGCCCACAAAAAAGGTTTGGCACCTCCGACGGAATCATGGATGTCCGATTGAGCGGACCGGGTTATAGGACTTCCGCAACCGGGCAACAAGACGGGAATCACCCGAGTGGAATCGCGGGGCGCATTCCGTCGCGACAAATCGCCAACAGGAGCGAAACCTGCCGCTGCGACCCCGCAGTTCGCCCGCGGTGAAGCCATTGAACGGCAAAACATGCACAGCGATCGGAAGGCAGGCTGTGCCGTTCTGCCTTCGCTATTCGTTCACTTCGTGGGTTGAGCCTGGCGAAAGTCCGTTGTTCGAATGCTTTGGACTTTGACCGCATTTTCGTGTCCGTTGGAAGGTACATGGCGGACGAACCAAGGGAATTGATCATTGGCTATTGGACGTAGACTATTGATTGTTGGCAAATCACCAATAGCCAACAGTCAATGACCAATCACCAATCGCGTTTTCCCTCTGCAAATGGACGGCGGCGGTGGAAAAGTTGTGGGCAAGTCGAAGTGTTCGAATGCCCCGCCACCCGGCGCCGAACGTTTGTTCCGTGAATGGTGTGCGGTCGGTAGCGTGGCAGGTGAGGCTGAAAACTGCTAGGATTCCGCTCCTTCTGAAGAATCCATTCGCGCTGGATCGTTTCGAACACCCCAGATCAAGTCTTCACCGGAATCAAGGAACACCTCACGATGGCCGTCTTTCTCGGGATCGATATCGGAACGAGCGGTACCAAGACGCTCGCGATGCAGGAGGATGGCACCATACTGGCCTCGGCAACGGCCGAGTATCCGTTGATGTCTCCCCGTCCCGGTTGGTCTGAACAAGACCCGGAAGATTGGTGGGACGCCACGGTCACGACCGTGAAGAAGGTGCTCAAGGCCGGCAAGATCAAGCCGGAAGACGTCGCGGGAATCGGGCTGACCGGACAGATGCATGGCAGCGTGTTCTTGGACAAGCAGCACAATGTCATCCGCCACGCGCTGTTGTGGAACGACCAGCGCACCGCCGAGGAATGCGCCGACATCGAAACCAAGGTCGGCGGCCGGGCCAAGCTGATCGAAATGGTGGCGAATCCCGCGCTGACCGGGTTCACCGCTCCGAAGATCCTGTGGCTGCAAAAGAACGAGCCGAAGAACTATTCCCGAACCGTCCAGATCCTGCTTCCCAAAGACTTCATCCGCTTCCGATTGACCGGTGAATTCGCAACCGACGTCAGCGACGCCTCGGGGACGCTGTTGCTGGACGTCCGCAACCGCGTGTGGTGCAAGCCGCTGCTCGACAAGCTCGACATCAAGGCTTCGTTGTTGCCGAAGGTGTACGAGTCCGAGGACATCACCGGGCATCTTTCCGATGCGGCCGCGAAGTTGCTCGGATTGAAGAAGGGTGTTCCCGTCGTCGGTGGAGCCGGGGATCAGGCGGCCGGTGCGGTCGGCAACGGAATCGTCAAGCGCGGCATCATTTCCGCCACGATGGGGACCAGCGGCGTGGTCTTCGCCCACAGCGACGATGTGCAGATCGACCCCACGGGACGCGTCCACACCTTCTGTCACGCGGTCCGCGGAAAGTGGCATGTGATGGGGGTCGTGCTGTCGGCCGGTGGCAGCCTGCAGTGGTATCGCGACCAGTTTGCGGAGACGGAAGTTTCCGCCGCGAAGAAGATCAAAACCGATCCGTACAACATCATCACCGAGCAGGCGGCGGAAGCCCCGCCCGGCTGCGAGGGGTTGTTCTTCCTGCCATATCTGACCGGCGAACGGACGCCGCACGCCGACGCGAACGCCCGCGGCTGCTGGATCGGATTGAGTCTGCGGCACGGCCGCTCGGCCATGATTCGCTCGATCATGGAGGGGGCGACGTATGCCATGCGTGATGGCTTGGAAGTCATCAACGAGATGCGGATTCCGATCCGAGAGATCCGGCTGTCGGGTGGTGGCGCCCGGAGCGAATTCTGGCGGCAGATGCAGGCCGACGTGTACGGTCGGCGGGTGAGCATCATCAATGCGGAAGAGGGACCGGCCTTCGGCGCGGCGCTGCTCGCCGCCTCGGGCACCGGCCGCTACAAGAGCGTCGTCGAAGCCTGCACCGCGACCATCAAGGTCACCGGCAGCACCGATCCCCAGGCCGAAGCCAAGCGGATCTACACCAAGTCGTATCCCATGTACGGCAAGCTGTACAAATCGCTGAAGAACGATTTTGTCGAAATCGCCAAGATCGTCGCCGAGTCCTGATCAGCGCCCAGCCTGAACGGCGAATCTCCATTGCCTCACATCTCAAATTTGAAATCTCAAATTTGAAATCTGAAAATGGAACTCACGGGCCGCCTCGCCGAGCGCTGCAACTTCGAATCTCCAAGATTGGTGAATCCCCATGTCGGCCCTCTATTTGACTGAAGACGATGTGGCCTGGTTGATCGACATCGACACGGCCATCGAGTGTGTCGAGGAAGCGATCCGCCAATGGGGATCGGAACGGGCGGACAACCAACCCCGCCGCCGCGTGCGGGCCGGCGATCAGGCGATGCTGCATGTCCTGACGGCGGGGGCTGAATACCTCGGCTATGTCGGCTACAAGGCGTACGTGACGACGCGTGCCGGCGCTCGGTTCCAATTCGGACTGTACGATGCCCGGACCGGACAGCCCGCAGCGTTGATCGAAGCCAACCTGCTGGGTCAGATGCGAACGGGTGCCGCATCCGGAGTGGCGACGAAATACATGGCGCGGCCCGATGCCAAGATCGTCGGCTGCTTTGGAACGGGATTCCAAGCCCGCGCACAACTGAAGGCGGTTTGCAGCGTGCGTCGCATTGAGCGCGTCGAAGTCTACGGACGGCACGATGACCGTCGGAAACTGTTCGCCGACGAAATGTCAGAGCTGTGCAACGTCCCCGTCGTCCCCGTTCATTCTCCCGAAGACGTGGCCGCGGAGAAGGACATTGTGATCTGCGCGACATCCAGTCACGTCCCACTATTCGACGGCCACGCCCTGGCCGAGGGGACGCACATCAACGCCATCGGCAGTAACTATCTGACCAAGACCGAAATCGATGTGACCACCATTCGCCGCGCCGATCACATCGTGTGCGACAGCCGCGAAGCGTGCAAACTGGAAGCGGGCGACTTCGTCCCCGCCCTCGAAGACGGCAGCCTCGACTGGTCGCGAGTCCACGAACTGTCCGACGTCGTTCACGGCCGCGAAACGGGTCGGGCGCACGCGGAAGACATCACGCTGTTCAAGTCCGTCGGCCTGGCCCTGGAAGATCTGGCCGTGGCCGTGCGCATCTTGGAAAAAGCCCGCATTGAAGGGATCGGACAGGCCCTGCCGTTCTGAAGTTTGGAGTGCGGAGATTGATCTCCGCTTTCCTTTCTCTTCCACTTCTTCGGTTCCCTTCTCGTTGACCCGGAACAGTCCCGTTCCACCGCGTCCCGCTGCACGGTTCGCTTGAACTTGAACAGCCTGAGAAATGAAAGCGGCGATGAATCGCCGCAGTCCAAATCGATCACTCCGGTGCTTCGGTGTAAGCGTGTTGTGCGCCGACAAGCACGACGATTCCATCGCACGTGTTCAGCAGGCGTGAGACCTCCGCCTCCGATTCCAGCGGCGTGAAGAACGTGTCTTCGACGGCTTGCGACGGCAGCTTGCTGAGCAGATAGACCGACGCCCAATCGGCGGCGGCGGCGATCTGTGAGGCGGCCACCAGATCCGGCGGCGATTCACGGCGCAGCGGCTGCAACGCCGCTTTGGCGGAACGGCAGGAGCGCAACATTTGGATGCCCGGTCCGGCATCGGCCGCCAGATCCGACAGCACGATGATGCGCCCCTCGCGCACGATCAGTCGGCTCGCCGCCTCCAGCGCGTCCCCCAATTGTTCCCAGCCCGACACGTCATCGGCGCTCGACGGGATCGACACCAGGACCGTTTCACCGCGCTGGTCGAACTTCACCCGCCAGTTCGCATCGAGCACCGTGCGTCCCCGTTGCGTCAGCGAATCCGGATTGCCGGCCAGCACGGCGGCGGCACCGCCATGTCCGTTGGACGGCATCACTTGCATGGCGAACTGCACACCCAGCAGCCAGCCAATCTCCTGAATGCGCTGTCCCAGCGGACGCTCGTCGTCGGGACCAAGCTCGCTGTGTCCCATCCCGCGTGACTTGGCAAACGCTTCGGTGTTGGACAGGCCGGGATAGAAGGAACTCATCGCGCTGCGGCGGCCCTGGACCGGATCGAACGCCAGCCGCCCGATCGGCAGGACGAAGTCGGCGTTCAAGACTTCGCGCGCCAGGTAGATCCGCTCGCCATCGGACGTCGACGCGAGATACCCGATTCCCTGATCGTCCGTGGGATCGTGCATCTTCCAGCCGACGGTCTCACGAACCGGTTCCGGCAGCAACCGGCGCGGATCGCTCGGCCTGGCCCCCGTCAGGGCAATCGGCTGAATCACCAGCACGTCCTGCGGAGCGACGCCAGCGGCCGCGCAGACACTCCACAATCCCGCGATGACCTCCGCGGCTGACGGGACGTGGCGGTCCAAGATCATGACCACCTTGTCTCCCGGCACGAGCGCCTGTTGCAGGGCGGGGAAGTCGAGTGGATGACTCAGGCTGTGCGCAACGGCCGAGGGAACATCCCCCAGCGCCGGCGGTCCTCCAAACTGCCACAGCAGGTGAGCGTCCGCGATTTCGCCGTGCCAGCACCCGGTCGTTCCATACTCCAGCGAGATCGACGCCATCACCGTTGTCCCTTGGTCACTCTGTTCCATCATGTGCGACGATCGTCCAAAGCATCGTTTAACCCGGAGCCTGCGGCGACGGGAGGCGGGACAGTGAGCGTTGCCATTCACCCCCGTCCCCGGTGGCTCCGGGTTAAACGAAGCGGGACGACCAATCGGCCCGCCGAACATAGCGACTTCGACCGCATCGGCCAACGCTGGCTGTAGGCAGGCACCGGCGGGGTGATTACATTGTGCCTGTTCCCGTACACGACGAATCCCGATTCCCGCCTCACATCGTCGACCATCATTCCATGCACGACGAAGACGACGAACTGATGCTGCAATTGCAGGGGGGCGACCAGTCGGCCTTTGAGCAGCTCGTTCGTCGATACCAGTCGCCGCTGATCGGCTTCTTTCATCGTCAACTGCGCGACTGGCAACTGGCGGAAGATCTGAGTCAGGAGACGCTGCTCCGCGTCCACAACAGTTCGTGGGATTACCTGCCCCGCGGCACCTTCAAAGCGTGGATGTACCGGATCGCGAAAAACCTGCTGATCGACACAACGCGCCGCCGGGCTCACGACTGCCTGGTCCATGCCGTCAGGGGGAGGCCCCGTGATGACGACGGCGAAGAACTGATCGCGCGGTTGTCCGGCGAGCTGCCGCTGCCCGCCGAGCAACTGGATCAGCGCGAATTTGCCCGCACGGTGGACGATCTGCTGCCCCAGATTCCCGAGGATCAACGGCTGACTTTCATCCTGCACATCTACGCCGGACTGAGTCTGCCCGAAGTGGCCGAAGCGATGGAGTCGAACCTCCCCACCACCAAGAGCCGCCTGCGACTGGCCCGCGAAAAACTGCGGGAAAAACTCGCCGCCCGCGGCTTTGTCGACCCGAGTATTGCCGGATGACCAAGACATGAACGCCAACCGGGATTATTCACCACGAAACACACGAAACACACGAAAGGACGACGGTGAGACCGGTCGCGTTGCATGCCAGTGCGTGGGTGAAACGACACCGTGTTTCTCCTGACATTCGACTCAACCTCCTGACTTTCGTGTCTTTCGAGTATTTCGTGGTTCAAGTCATGAATAATCCAGGCTAATGATTCCGCCCGATGATGTTCGACGTGAAATGAGATGACGATTTCGCAGACCACGACCCTGTCCAATGTTTGAGTTCCACAGACCGCGTTCCCTTCGAAGGAGACTCCGATGAGTTACTTCAGCCGCCTG
>JAYTIB010000245.1:0-5611 GCA_043732205.1 Schlesneria sp.
TCGACGGACGGCGGGTCGCCCGCATACTTGATCGCGTTGTCCATCAGATTGCGAAAGACGGTCTCCACCACCAGCGGCCGCGCATGGAGCACCGCCGGCTGCATGTCGTACGTGAGCGTGACCAGTTCCTCGCGCTTGTGATGGGCGCAGGCGGCGGCCCCGCACTTGTGCAGCATCGATTCCAGCGGAATCTCCTCGGGGTCCGACTGCGCCCCGATCGCATCCAGCCGGCCGACCTCAAGCAGTTGGGTGATGAGATGGTCGAGGCGGTCGAGTTCCTCACCCATGACGTGATAGAACTGGCTCCGCTTCTCTTCGGTGACGGTGCGCATTTCGAGCGTTTCGAGATACAGCTTGAGCGACGCGATCGGCGACTTCAGTTCGTGCGTGACGCTGTCGACAAAGTTCGCCTGCCGCTGGTTGAGCCGGACTTCCTTGATGATCAGGACCAGATAGAACGACAAGCCGACCAGGATCACCGTGAAGACAATCACGCCGGTGATCAGCGCGCCCCATCCGGTCTGCCGCGCCAGCAGCACGATCCAGCAGATCATCAACGCCACGTTCAGCGAAATCAGCACAACGCTGAGCGTGATCGGCAACCGCAGTCTGGTTCGCGTGCGAAGCCACGTCGCCACAAGGCCGTCCCCCTCAATCCCGCGGACGGACGCGCACGCTACGCAGTCTCGGACACGGGACACCACCCCAGCATGTCGGATTGCCTGCGGTTGTCAATTCAGGGGGACTGACTGTCCTACGCCGGGTGTGCATCTCAATTCTGGGTGAAATCGGATGAACGGGTTGTTCTCGACTCCGAAGGTGTAAGGGGCGCGGCAGATGAAAGTTTGCCCCCATACAAGCACGATGCGCAAGCGAGTGTGCCTGAAAACTCACTCGCTTGCGCTGCGTGCTTGTATGCCGATTTCTGCCGCTCGCCCGAGAGCCGCCGCGACTTCGACAGACTTGCAAGAACGGCCTTTCGGATTCCACCCAGATTCGTGACGCACACCCTCCTACGCCCCGATCAGCCTGGCCCACAGCGGCGGACCGAGCACCAGCAGACCGACGACGACCGCGGTGATCGCCAGCAGCAGGACCGCGCCGGCGGAAACATCCTTGGCCACCTTCGCGCGCTCGTGCCAGTCGGGTGAGATCAGATCCACCAGCGCTTCGACCGTCGTGTTGATGGTCTCGCCGGCACAGACCGCCCCGAGGGTCAGAACCAGGATCGCCCACCGGGTGGCGTCGATCCGCAACCAGGTCGCCAGCGCGATGGCCGCCAAGGCCGCGATCACATGCCACCGCGCGTTCCGCTGCGTCCGGAACGTGAAGACCAGTCCGGACCACGCATGACTCACGCTGCGCCAGAAGCTCGGTTGACGCATTTCAAGAAGTCCCCACGAGTCGTTCATCCGGAGAATTCGCGCTGACAGTCGATGCCCGGTGCTTCGTCAGTCTGGCGTTTTGGAGTCAGAACGACGGGCGACTACTGTAGTCCCGTCGCTCCGCCGACGGGACGTCCGGTCGGCGGAGCGACCGGACTACAGTGGCCAGCCCTGCCGGAGACTCAGTCTTTTGCGGCGGGTCGCTGGACCTTCTCACCATAGACCAGCACGTTGTCGAAGTTACCCGTGTCGTCGAACGAACCGATGCCGACCTGTCCCCACGCAAACGTCTTGTCGACGGCCGTCATCACGGGCTCTTTCATGTCGTCGAAGAAGACGTCAATCTTTCCGCTGCCGACATCACGGACCACCCGGACATGATGCCACTCGCCGTCCCACTTGGTCCCCTCGGTGGTTTTCGTCGAGATCTTCTTGCGCGGTTCGTTGTTGACGATGAAGATCTGATTGGCGTGATCATCGGTCTTCTGTCCCAGATGCACGTAGTACATGTGCGCCGGATCCTGGTAGCCGAGGAACAGACACAGGGACCGGTGCGGATAGTCGCGGGCGGTGGACTGCAACTTCACGTCGAGCACGCAACTGCCGACAACCACGTCCTTCGCCACCGAGCGATTGAACGGTGAGCGGACCGGCGTCGGGGTGACGATGTGCTGGAACTGGCTCCAGACCTTGTTGCCATTCTGCTCGGTCAGCTTCCACGCCTTCGGATCGCTGGGCTCCCAGCGCGTGGCCGGATCGCCCGTTTCGAAGTCATCGCGAAAGACCAGCGGCAGATCCAACAGTCGTGCGGGCGGCTCTTCCGCCGGCAGGCGCGTCGCCACGCAGACGATGAACAACGTCAAACAGAAACGATGCGAAAGACTCGACATGGGTCACCTCGTTGGGGTGCGGCGGTTAGCCCGGAAAATTCATGGAATGAACCACGAAATACACGAAAAACACGAAAGGCTGAGAGTTGCGTTGCAGGTTACCTGAAGCATTGTGTCGCTCAGTCCACGGACTAGCGCGTCAACCAAGCCTCTCCGTTTTCCTTTCGTGTATTTCGTGTATTTCGTGGTGAATAATCCGGCTTACTCATTCGGTTTGCGGGGTCCGTTCTCTTTCCCGTCGCGGCGCGGTGGTGGTCGTTCCGGGCGGGGGCCGTCGCGGCCGGGTCCGAATCGATCCGGGCCCATGCGATCGTCCGGGCCGCGGTCACCGGGGCCGCGGTCACCGGGACGTGGAAAATTCCCTGGGAACGGCGGGGTCGGCAACCCGACTTCCGCTTTCAAGCGGCCCAGACCGGACCGAAGTTCTTGCAGACGTCGTTCGTGCTGTTCGAAGTAGCGATGGATCAGCTCGCCCTTCATCTCTTCCGGCGGGAGTTGTTCCAGCAGCGACCGCTGCTTGATGTCCATCTCACTGAGAAACTGCTTGAGATCACCGTCTTTCGGAAACTTCGGACGCGACTCTTCAGCCAGAAAAATGACGCTCATGAACAGGAACCCGGCCATCCTCTCCCGCTGACCGTTGGGATTCCGCTTGATGACGGTGCGCACTTGGGCTGGCAGCGCGTTGAGGATGTTTTCCTGAAGTGCGCCCGATGGCCAGGTGCGGGGTCCGCCCGCGGCGTGGTGAACGCTGCGGTTGAGAATGTCCAGGTACTGCTCGGGCCGGTGGACTTTGCCAAGCTTCGCCTGTTCCTCAGCCGGCAACTCGGCCACCACAATCTTCATCACGTTGTTGAGTTCGGAAGGTGCGAGCAGCTTCAGCCCGAAGAGCTGTCGTCCCACCGGCACTTCCGGGTCGCCGGCAAACGTCTCCATCCGACTGTATTGCTCGTCCTTGAACTTCTGGACCAGAGCCAGCTTCTTCACGCTGTCCGTTTCCTGTTTCAGCGCTTCGCGCTGGTTGGGCGTCAGCGTTTGCAGCCATGCCGAATAGGTCTGCAACAGGCTCGACAACGGTCCGCCGGTTTTCTTGTTTTCTTCGAGTTCCGCGTTCAACTGGCGGTACTGGTCCCGCTTCTCGGGGCTCATCTGTTGAAACGCCGCCAGGTTTCGCTGCAGGTGATCGCGCTCGACCTGCGACATCTTGACGACCTGTTCATGCCGTTCGCTCAGCGTCTTCGCATCGGGGGTCTTCGCATCCACCTTCGATTCGGCCACGGCCGGAACCGGTGCCGACACAACCAGCAACGCGAGCAACGCCGCCATCAGGACGCGGAGCACGTTTTCAACGTGCTCAGGTGCAACGTGCGCCGGCCCTTGAACGACAGGCACGCTGGAAGAGTACCCCGCGGCAGTTGACAGTCTGATGGCGGTCGGACGGCGACCCGTGAACATGGCTCAGCCCTTTTCCGGTGCTTCGTCGAACAACTGACTCCGTTGCAGTCTGTTGAGAAAATCCATCGTTTCGACTTCCTGGTAGAGGTCGAGTTTTTGCAGTGTCGGCAGATCTTCCAGCATTTGCCGGCTGGGATTGCTGATCCATTTGTTTGTCGTCTGATACCCCACCCAGCCGGACAGTCCGAGCGCCACGACCCAGACGGCGACCAGCGCTCCGCGCTTCAACACCGCGAACCACGGTTGCTCGGTGATGTCAAACGGAACCTCGGCCACCTTGAGCGTGGTCATGGTTCGCTCGGTGAACTCGGGCGGCGCCTTCGGTGTGGGGAGGACGTCGAGCATTTCCCACGTGCGGGCCAGGGCCTCGACTTCGTGCCGCGCCACCTCGCTGCGCGCCAACACCAGATCGATCTGCTGAGCCGTCGCGTCCGGCAGTTCGCCGTCCAGATAGGCCACCAGATCTTCGCGCTGATCGGCGGAAAGTCGGAGAGTCTTTTCCATGGTCTGTCGTCAGTGGCGGGTCGTCACGAAGTTGGAACTCCGTCGCGCCCGCTACTTGGTTTCCCTTCCCACTTGCATGTACGGTTCCAGCGCCGTGCGGAGATTTTCGCGGGCTCGCGACAGCAGCGACTTGACCGCTGTGGACGTCACTTCCATCGCGTCCGCAATGTCCTCGTAACTCATGTCTTCGTATTTGTGAAGCAGTACGGCCATCCGTTGCCGCTCGTTCAATTGTTCCATCGCCTGCTGGACGACCGCCTGCAACTCGCGGCGGTCCAGTTGCCGGTTGGGCATCAAGCCGGATTTTTCGGTTGCCAGTTGTTCTGTCGGTCGCACACCGAGCGGTCCCGATTCCGATCCCGCCAGGTTGACCTCTTTGCGCCGTCCCTTCGCCCGCCGGGAATTGCTCGCCAGGTTGTTCGCGATCCGGAACAACCAGGTGGAAAACCGCGCGGTCGGCAGATAACCGTGCCGGGCCCGGTAGATCCGCATGAACACATCCTGCGCCAAGTCCTCGGCGGCCTCCTGGCTCTGCAGCATGTGAAAGAAGATGTTGGTCAGGCGGTCCTGATACGCTTTCACCAGTTGCGTGAACGCACCGTCGTCTCCCTGCTTGGCCCGGAGCATCAGTTGCACCTCGGGGTCATGCAGGTAGCCGGAGTCTTCGACGGTTGGTGCAGTTTTGATTGGGATCGGCACGAACGGAACTTCTTTCGAAGCGAGCAGCCGTTTGGCTGGAACTTGCGTTCGAACATTCAACACCGGGACGCGGCCAAGGTTTCTCTCGCGGAGACGAACCCGTCGGTCGTGAGCCGGAAGTGGCGAGAGTATAATCACCCCCCCGCCGGGAATCGAACCCGCCACCCGCAATTGCGTTTGCCCGAAAGCCGCCACACATGACGATCAGCACTCTACCGCTCAGCTATTGCACCAATGTTCATCCCGGTCAGACGGTCGCAGACGTCGAGGCCGGTCTCGACCGCTTCACGCTGCCGATCAAAGCCAACTACGGATCGGAACTCGCCGCCGGATTGTGGCTCGCCGCGCCGGTCATTCGCGAGTTAGAAGAAACTCCCGACGGAGTGAACCGCTTCGCCGACGGACTGCGCTCGCGCGGGCTGACGTGTTACACACTGAACGCGTTCCCCTACGGCGACTTTCATTCGGCGCGCGTCAAAGAGAACGTCTATCTCCCCGACTGGACGCAGCCGAACCGGCTCGATTACACGCTGGCGTGTGCGCGCGTGTTGGCTGCGTTGATGCCTGAAGGGACGGAAGGGACCACAGGGACCGAAAGGATTGAGGGGAGCATCTCGACGGTGCCGCTTGGCTTCAAGCCGTTCGAGCATCCCGCCGACTTCGCGGATCGCTGCGCGG
>JAYTIB010000246.1:0-2074 GCA_043732205.1 Schlesneria sp.
GGACGGACAAGGCCATCGCAACCACGAACGCGGGGAAGCGGGATGCTCGGATCATGTGTGGGATTCCAAGAAGTGTGATGAGTTGGAGAGACGCGGGGATTCTTTGCAGCGGTCAGGGTTCTATCGCGCGGACGGCGTTGACCAGTTGTCGGACTCGTTGCGGGTCGACGGGATTGTGGATGCCTCCGTCGCGTTTGAGCGAACTGCCGACGATCAGGCCGCCGGCACCCGAGCGGATCAGTGCGGCGACGTTGTCGGCGGTGACTCCGCTGCCGACGAAGACCGGGACTGTGGCCGCGGCTTGCCGGACGATGGCCAGGGATGCCGCGTCCGTCGGCAGGCCGGTCGCCTGTCCCGACACGATGACCGCGTCGGCATGGGCGCGCTCGACGAGATCCCGCGTTTCAACATCGATCGGCCGCGGTGCCAGCGGCGCGGAATGTTTGACGTCGACATCGGCAAAGATGCGGATGGTATGGCACCCGAGAGCGGCCCGCTCACGCAACAGATCGTGCGCGATCCCCTGCAGCAGTCCCTGGTCGGTCACGCGCGCCCCGCACAGCACGTTCACGCGAATGAACGACGCCCCGGTGACCGCGGCCACCGCCAGCGCGCTGCGACCGTCGTTGCGCAGCATGTTGATTCCCAATGGAAGACCGACCTGCCGGCGCACGGCAAACGCGAGTGCGGTCATCGCGGCGACGGTGATTGCCGGCACGCGATCCGGATAGAAGGGGGTGTCGCCGAAGTTCTCCAGCATCAACCCGTCGACGCCACCGTCGCGCAGAGACTCGGCATCACGCAGCACGAACTGCTCGATCGCTGCAAAGTCACCGCGATAACCGGCCGAACCGGGGAGCGGCGGAACGTGCAGCATTCCCACCACGGGAGTCTTGATTCCAGACCATTCAATCAACAGCGGCATGGAACAGACTTCCTTCGCTTACGTGAGGCGTAACAGTCCGAGGAAACAGCCGTAGCACGGACGCCTCGTCCGTGGTTTTCAGTGGTGATTCACTCGGACGAGGCGTCCGAGCTACATAGTTCAACAGGCCGTCAATTCAGGAGATGGCGCGATGCAATTGGATGACGACGCCGTTCAGAAACTCCGCCAGACGCTCGGACGCCCCGACCGCGTTCTCGCGCAGACGCCACATGTCCTTGATACTGGACGGCCGCTTCCAGAGCGAGGCCAGCACCGCTCCCATGCGGACGGCACCGGTTTCACCCACCAGGCTGAGCACCTCGGGGGGGAGGTCGGCCGACAGGTCGTCGCTGATGGCCCGCACCGCCATGAACCGGGTCTTCGTCTCACGACAGACTGTTGCGACTGCCAGCGATTCCATGTCGACCGCGATGGCCCCCGTCTGAGAAGCCAGCGCCTGCTTGTCGACGATTGTTCGCACCATCTGGTCCACAGTCAGCGTCCGGCCGACATGCAGCCCGCTGGCGAGATCGGTGTTCATCCCGACATCGATCTTCAGCGGTTCGCCCTGCAGGCCCACGATTTCGTTGGCGACGACGATGTGTCCGATCTTCAGCTCCGGTTGCAGCGCCCCGGCGAATCCGGTTGAGACGATCCACGCCGGCTGATGCGCATCGAGCAGTGCCAGCGTGGCGCGGCGCGCGCGGACCGAGCCTGTCCCCGCTTCAACAACGGCGACGCGAATGCCGTTGTAAATGCCGCCGACAAATTTGAACGCACCGCCGCTGTAGGTCTTCACACGCTGGCACCGGCTGAGAAACGGAGCGATCTCCAGCGACAGTGAGCAGACGAGTCCGATTTCGGCGCGGGAAGCATCAATGGCGGAAACGTCTGTTGGATTCATGCGGGATGGCTCGGATTTCTGAAGCAGACGGGGGGAGCGAGTGGAGAGTGGAGAGTACTGAATTGGCGGTGCTGGGTGTGCATTACCTATCGTCGAACACTGCACGCTTGACGCCGACTCCTGAGAGCGTGTGAATCTTTCAACTTCAATGGCGGTCCAGCACAAGATGTCGCGTTGGCTTTAGCCGACGCGGTACGACATCTGGCGTGGGTTGAAACCCACGCTACAAAGATTCACAAGCTCTG
>JAYTIB010000247.1:0-2074 GCA_043732205.1 Schlesneria sp.
GTCGGCGGAGCGACGGGACTACTGTAGTCCCGTCGCTCCGCCGACGGGACGCGCGGGGACGGTTGCCATTCCGCTGCAACCCAACATGAACCAGGTCGACAATTCTCTTCTCGTTGGAAGGTGGAACCATGACTCGCCTCGCCCGCACAAGTCCGCTGGGGTTGCGGCATGTGCTCTGTCTGATCGCCGTGATCGCGGTGTCCCCGACAGCGGTCCGGTCTCAGGAGCAACCGGCCGTTCCCGTGGTGCGTCAACGTGTGCTGCTGCTCGGACAAAAGCCCGACGGCCATCCCGCCGCCACTCACGAGTACATGGCCGGTGTGCAACTGCTCGCGCGGTTGCTGTCCCGAACACCCGGCGTGCAGACGATCGTCGTGCAGGCGGATTCCCCCTGGAAGGATGGGCCCGAACTGCTCGACGGGGCCGACGCCGCTGTCGTCTTTCTGTCCGAAGGGGCCAAGTGGGTGACGGAAGAGCCACAGCGCCTCGCCGCGTTCCAGCGCCTGGCCAAACGTGGCGGCGGACTGTCGTGCCTGCACTGGGGAATGGGGACGCGCGAGGCCGGGCCGATCGCCGAGTTCACCGCATTGTTCGGTGGTTGCCACGGCGGTCCAGATCGAAAGTACACGGTTGTTTCCGTGACCGCCAAACCGGCCGCCAACCGGCATCCGATCCTGTCGGGCATCGCGCCGTTTGAAGTGCGCGACGAGTTCTACCACGCGCTGAAGCGACCGGCCGCGGATCGGATGCTGCGAGTCGTCCCCCTGATCCACATCCCGATTGAGGGCGCCGACGAGTCGGTGGCGTGGGCCGCCGAACGCCCCGATGGCGGCCGCGCGTTTGGATTCAGCGGCCTCCACTTTCACGAAAACTGGAAGCTCACCGAGTACCGGCGCCTCGTGCTTCAGGGAGTCTTGTGGACCCTCAAGCGCCCCATCCCGGAAGGTGGCGTGGCGGTCGATGTCACGGTCGATGACTTGGCATTACCGAAAACACCAACCAGCAACTGAGCCGACATCGAACGGCGAGTGGGACGATGTCGAGCGGCGAGTGAATCGCCCTCGCGAGCCTTGCCCACCTTACTGGGCCTTCCCTGTTTCACGTGGAACGGGCACATGTCCAGTCGGAAGTGCGAAGTTGCTGACCCCGCCGGATTACATGTGCTGCCGTATTTGCCCCGAAGGGGCGGAGGAAACCAGCCCAGGGCAAGCTCGCTCGGCGAGCGCCGCCCTGGGATCGGTGATCCAACGAATTGATGTGCCCTGAAGGGGCACGGGCGGTTTCGGCGTTCCGTAGCCCTTTCAGGGCAGACATTCGTGGCGTGGTTTCTACCCAGGGCGGCGCTCGCCAAGCGAGCTTGCCCTGGGCTGATTTCCATCGGCCCCGTCGGGGCGAAGAACATGACATCGGCAATCCGTAAGGAGTCAGAAGGCTGACGACCGAAGGCAGCCTTATCTCTTCACTGCCTACTGCCCACTACTCCCTTGCCCTTGCAGCCACCTCAAAATCGGCGTCGTCGCGATCGTGGTGACCAGCGCCATCAGGACCATCATCGCGAACAACGTCGGCGAGATGACTCCCATGTCCAACCCGATGTTGAGCACGATCAACTCCATCAAGCCGCGCGTGTTCATCAGGATTCCGAGTGACGCCGAGGTCCGCCAGTCGAGACCCGTCAGTCGGCCGGCCACCACGCTGCCGCCGAATTTTCCGACCGTCGCCACCACGATGATCAGCCCGCAAACCAGCCAGTCGGACGGCTGTGACAGCAAGCCGATCTGAGTCCGCGCCCCCGTGAACGCGAAGAACGTGGGGAGCAGCAGGATGGAGACGACGTCCTCCAGCTTGTGCCGAAACGACCGCGCGAGATCGCTGTCGTGGGGGATGATGGCACCGAGCAGAAACGCGCCGAAGATCGCATGGATGCCGATCGCTTCGGTCAGCAGGGCGGATGTCAGAACCGCCACCAGAACCCAGGCGGTGACATCATGCGACGGACGCGTCCCGTTCGCCGTTCCCAGCCAGCGAACCATCCCGCGGCGGGCAAACCCAAACATCAGGACGATGTAGCCCG
>JAYTIB010000248.1:0-5601 GCA_043732205.1 Schlesneria sp.
TCGACGGAATCGTTGATTCCCCGCAGCAACACCGCCTGGTTCAAGGTGGTGATGCCCGACCGAACCAGCATCCGCAGCGCGGCGGAGCAATCCCCGGCAATTTCCCGCGGATGATTGGCGTGGACGACCATGATCGGGGTCAGACGCGATGTCGTCAGCAAATCCACCAGTTCTGGCGAAACGCGGTTCGGGAGCACAATTGGCAACCGGCTGTGAATTCTGAGTCGTCGCAGATGGGGGATCGCCTCCAACCGACGGAGCAACTCGCCGAGCCTTCGGTCGGGCACCATCAGCGGGTCACCGCCGCTTAACAGAACCTCGTGAATGGACTCGTCGGCCGCAATCGCATGCAGCGCCGGTTCCCAATCGTCCAGACGCTTCGGCTCATCGGCATAGGGGTAGTGGCGACGAAAGCAATATCGGCAGTGAATCGCGCAGGCCCCCGTCAGAATCATGAGGGCGCGGCCTTGGTACTTCTGCAGCAGGCCCGGCGCGGTTCGCGCCGCCTTGTCGTTGACGGCGTCGTTCTCGAACCCCGGTGACTCCAGCAACTCTGCACCCAACGGCAGGACTTGTCGCAACAGCGGGTCGTTCACATCACCCGGCCGCATGCGAAGCAGGTAGCTTTCGGGCACCATCACCGGAAACAGTCGCGCCGCGCTGCGAGCCGGTTCCAGCAGCGAATCAGGCAGACCGAGCCGTTGCAGCAACGCGGCTGGCTCTCGAATTGCCGCCGCCAATGAATCGTGCCAAGTCGGAGTGCCAGCAGGAGTGTCGGAGCTTCGATTCAAAACGGCGGAGGGTTGGATCACGCGGAGCGGCCTCTATTGCGGACAGTCATCGTCGAGAGCACGGTGCGGGAAAAGTGGGCCGCCGCTGAGATTCGTCTGACGTGGTAAAAGGTCTTGGCCCAACAGACCTTAGCAGTCACGATTCCCACACGAACAACCGTCTGTTATTCTCCGGTGCTCGGCAATTCACGAGATTTCGCGGCGAATCGCCCGGTGCATCCGCTCAATTTATCGAAGGGCAGAGAGAAAGACCAATGGCTCAGTTGAATACCAGCGACTTTCGCAAGGGCTCCAAGATCATCTTGGACGGCGAGCCCTACGACATGCTGGAAGTGAATTTTGTGAAGCCCGGCAAGGGGCAGGCCCTGTACAAGTGCCGCTTGAAGAACCTGATCAAGGGAACCATGCTCGACCGGACCTACAAGAGCGGCGACAGCCTGGAAGCGGCCGATGTTCGCAACGGCGAAGGACAGTTCCTCTACAAGGATGCCACCGGTTTGGTGTTCATGGACCAGGAGAACTTCGAGCAGTTCACCATTGCCACGGATGCCGCCGGTGATCAGGCCCGGTTCCTGCAAGACAACGCGGTCTGCGTCGTCCTGTTCTGGGGCGAACTCCCCATCGGCCTGACCGCACCGGCCCAGGCGGTGATGAAGGTCACGTACACCGAATCCGTCGCCCGCGGCAACACCTCCAGCAACCTGACCAAACCCGCCACCGTCGAAAACGGCGAAACGGTCCAGGTTCCGGCGTTCGTCGAAATGGGTGATATGATCAGGATCAACGCCCAGACGGGCGAGTACATTGAACGCGTTCGCTGAATTCTTTCATCGAGTGTGGAATTTCAAATTGAAAATTGCAAAGTGCAAAGTGCAAATTGCAAATTGCAAATTGGAAGATCGATAGTTAACGGCGGCCTTTCATTGTTCCCAATTTGCATTCTTGACGCGCCCGACACAAGTACCGTAGTCCCGTCGCTCCGCCGACGGGACCGTCACCGAGAAGGCGTAAACACATGCGGGGCGCTCGTGACCGCACGTCCCGCCGGCGGAGCGGCGGGACTACAGTAGATTGGCGCCCTTTCATTGTTCCCAACTTGCACTTTTCAATTTGCAGTTTTCAATTTGCAATTTCCAATCAACCTGCCACGGCACTTTTCATGACGACATCCCACAACGGCAAACTGTTCATCGAAACCGTCGGCTGCCAGATGAACATGCTGGACAGCGAACTCGTCGTCGGCGCACTGCGCAAAGAGGGATACAGCCTCACCGACGACATCGGCGAGGCGGACACCGTCCTCTTCAACACCTGCAGCGTGCGCGAGCATGCCGAGCACAAGATCTACTCCGCACTCGGGCGGTTGAAGTTCAGCAAGCAGGCGCGACCCAATCAGGTGATCGGTGTCCTGGGCTGCATGGCGCAGAAGGATCAGGAACTCGTCTTTCAACGGGCACCGCATGTCGATCTGGTCGTCGGGACCGGTCAGTTGGCGGAGGTTCCGCGGCTGATCGACTCGGCCCGCGCGCACCGTGAACGGTCGCTCGCCGTCAGCCTGGATCGCAAGGAGGGAGGCCGGGCCGCCGTCAGTGACAGCTTCCAAAGCTACGATCCTCTGCGCGAACCCGAGATGCGGCCGACTCCGCACCAGGCGTTCGTCCGGATCGTCATCGGCTGTGACAAATTCTGCACCTACTGCGTCGTCCCGATGACGCGCGGTCCCGAACAAAGCCGCCCGCCGCGCGACATCCGCCACGAAGTTCAGGTGCTCGCCGATCAGGGCGTGAAGGAAGTCACGCTGCTCGGCCAGACCGTCAACAGCTACAAACACACGCAGGACGGTCGTCTGTTCCGGCTGTCGGACCTGCTGGAACACATCCACGACGTCGACGGCATCCTGCGCCTGAAGTTCGTCACCAACTTCCCCAAGGACATGTCCGACGACCTGCTGCAGGCGGTCCGCGACCTGCCCAAGTGTGCGCAGTATCTGCACGTGCCGGCCCAGTCGGGTTGCAACGAGATGCTCAAGCGGATGAAGCGCGGCTACACCGTCGAAGACTATCGCGAGATGATGTCGCGCATCCGCGCGACGCTCCCCCGCGCCGCCGTCTCCAGCGATTTCATCGTCGGCTTCTGCGGCGAAACCGCAGAGGCCCATCAGAAGAGCCTCGACCTGATCCGCGAGTTCCGGTTCAAGAACAGCTTCATCTTCAAATACAGCCCGCGCCCTGGCACGAAGGCGTTCGAGCTGCACGCCGACGATATCCCCGAAGACGTGAAGAAGCACCGCAACAACGAGATGCTCGCCGTGCAGAACCAGATCAGCGCCGAGGACAACGCGCAGTTCATCGGCAGCGATGTCGAAGTTCTGGTGGAAGGCCCCAGCCGCAACGAACTGAAGCGCGGCGACCCGGCCACCTCAACCGGTCCCGTCCAACTGACCGGCCGCACCACCTGCGACCGCATCGTCGTCTTCAACGGCAACCCGCGCCTGGCCGGATCACTCGCCATGATCCAGATCGACGACTGCTCCACGACGACTCTGCTCGGCCAGATCGTGACCCGCGAAGTGCAGCACGCCTCATCGTCGCTGCTGCCAATCCTGGTCTGATCTTGGAGTGCGGGGATTCATCACCGCTTTCCTTTCTTAACTGCTTCGCGTGTTGCGGCATCGACTCCTGACCACAATGGAACGTGCCCACAGCGCCCGTTCAATCGCAACATTTCAGTCGCCTTGGTAGGCTTTCCGCCACGACGTTTTGCGGAATCATTCTCCCTCACCTGGAAGGACTCACCGATGATGAAGTTGATGGAAGTTCGCCTGCTGCTGGTTGCCGTGGCTGCTGTCGTGGGATTGTCGAGTCTGGCTCGGGCCGACGATTTGTGGATCAAATTTGACGGCGGCGAAGGCCCCGGTATGGGGAAGCATGTGGTGTTGGTGAGCGGTGATGAGGAGTACCGCTCGGAAGAAGCGCTGCCGCAACTGGCCAAGATCCTGTCCAAGCATCATGGCTTCAAGACGACCGTCCTGTTCGCCATCGATCCGGCCAACGGGGAAATCAACCCGAACAAAGGGGACAACATCCCCGGCCTGGAAGCCCTGCAAACCGCCGACCTGATGATCATCGCGACGAGGTTTCGCCACCTGCCCGATGACCAGATGAAGCACATCGCCGACTATGTCGAAGCGGGCAAGCCGGTCATCGGCCTGCGGACCGCGACGCACGCCTTCAACGGCGGCGGCACCTACGCGCGTTACAGCAACGGCAGCAATGCCGAGGGCTGGAAGGGTGGCTTCGGCAAGCAGGTGCTCGGTGAGCAATGGGTGAACCATCACGGCCAGCACGGCAAAGAGGGAACCCGCGGGATTGTCGTGACCGGTCAGGAACGGAACCCCATCCTGCGCGGCATCGAACCGGGCAGCGTCTTCGGCCCGACCGACGTGTACACCGTGGTCATCGACGATCTCGCCAAGTCGAGCACGCCGCTGCTGCTGGGTGAAGTCACTGAAACGCTGGAGTCGTCATCAAAAGGCGTCGTCGGCAAGAAGAACGAACCGATGATGCCCGTCGCCTGGACGAAGCTCTACAAGAGTCCCTCCGGCAAGGAAGCCCGTGTGTTCTGCACGACGATGGGCGCGGCAACCGACTTGGAAGCCGAGGGAACCCGCCGGCTCGTGATCAACGCCGCCTACTGGACGCTCGGCCTGGAAGACAAGCTCCCCGCGAAGTCGAACGTGGCGACCGTGGGCGACTTCACGCCGACCAAGTTCGGCTTCAACGGCTTCGTCAAGGGGAAGAAGCCGGCTGACTACGCGAAGTGAGTGGCCCGCTACTGTAGTCCCGTCGCTCCGCCGACGGGACGCGCGGCGTGGGCGTTCCCCAAGGATTGGAAACCGACGTGTGGACACCGTGATCGCTCCGGTCCCGTCGGCGGAGCGACGGGACTACGGTAGGTGACACGGTGACATCACTCTTCTCCATCACTCATCAATCGTGAGCGTGCCCGCGACGAAGGAGTTCACGATGTCCGCCGATCTCGATCTGTTTCGCCTGGACGACTTGCTCACGCCCGAGGACCGAGCCCTGCGTGATCGTCTTCGCGGTTGGGTCCGGTCGCGCTTCGTTCCCGAGATCAATCGCTGCTGGGATGCGGCAACGTTTCCCCTCGAACTCGTTCCCGAGATCGCGGCGCTCGGTGTCTTCGGCGGCAATATCCGGGGCTATGGCTGTGCGGGTTGGAATGCGCTCACCTACGGAATGGCGTTACAGGAACTGGAGCGGGGCGACAGCGGCCTGCGCACGTTCGCCTCGGTCCAGGGGGCGCTGGCGATGAACGCGATCCACATGTTCGGCACCGAAGACCAGAAGCAGCGCTGGCTGCCGGCAATGGCCCGCGGCGACAAGCTGGGTTGCTTTGGTCTGACGGAACCCCATCACGGTTCCAACCCCGGCGGGATGGAGACGCGCGCCGTCAAGACGGCCGATGGATTCGAATTGACCGGCTCAAAAATGTGGATCGGTGGAGGCACCATTGCCGATGTTGCCGTCGTCTGGGCCAAAGTTGATGGCGAACCGGGTGTCGATCCGAACAGCCCGGCCGCGATTCGCGGATTCCTCGTCGAGAGTGGAACACCGGGGTTCCAGTCATCAGTCATCGAAGGGAAGTATTCACTTCGAATCGGCATCACCTGTCGGCTTGAGTTTCAGCAGTGCCGCATTCCCCACGCGGCGCTGCTGCCGGGAACCAGCGGATTGAAATCGCCGTTGCAATGCTTGAACCACGCCCGGTACGGCATCGCCTGGGGCGT
>JAYTIB010000249.1:0-14355 GCA_043732205.1 Schlesneria sp.
CTGGCCCGTCAAACCGTGTTGGTCTCCGCCGACATCGCGGGCGACGTGCCCGAAAAGGTTTGGATGCACTACACCACGGCCGACGGCAAGTTCCGTGACGAACCGGTGGAACTGCGGACGGACGGCGAGGGACCGACGCGCTTCAAGGGATCTCTGCCGAGTGTGCTTCAAGATCTGACGTACGTCGTGAGGGCTGGCGACGCGGTGTCGCGCGAGTATCACATCACCGTCAAACAGCCACCCTCCGCCACCGTCGATCGCATTGGCATTCAGTTCCCCGCCTACATGAAACTGGAGGCCACGGAACAAGCGGGCGGACAGATCGATTCGTGGGAGGGAACCAAGGTCACTCTCACCGCACGCACCAACATGCCCGTCAAGTCGGCAACGATCGAGTTCTACGACACGCCTCCACAACCGAACGACAAGGTGCGACCCGAGGAAGTTTCACTGTCGGTCTCCAGCGATGGCCGGCAGCTCACGGCCTCGTGGTCGCTCGGGTTCAGTTCGGACGGCACCTACGCAAAGATCTATCGGATCCAATGCAAGACCGAAGCGGGTGAGTCCGATCCCAGTCCGATCCAGTACGGCCTGAACATCCGCCCCGATCTGCCGCCGGAAGTGTCGCTGCTCGAACCGGTGCGCGATCTCGAAGTTCCCGCCAACGCGGTGATTCCGCTGCTGATTGAAGCGCGCGATCCCGACTTCGAATTGAGCCACATCAATCTGCATGTGAAGAAGAACGGCCAGCCGGTTCACAAGGAGCCGTTGTCCGACGGCCGCCAACAACGGCTGTTGTTGAAGCACGACCTCAAGCTGGAGCGGCTTGTGCTGCAGACCGGCGATGTCGTCGAAATCTGGGTTCAGGCGTTCGACAACAAGCAGCCGCGGCCCAATTCCAAGGTGACTCCCGAACTGAAACTGAAGATCGTGGATCGTGTCAGTGACAAGGAAGTCAAAGAGAAACTGGCCGAGGCCCAAGCCAACCGTGAGCAGAAATTGAAGGAAACGGAACAGGAACAGAATCCGGATCGTTCCGAACAGCAACCGCCGAAGGATCAGTCCGAAGAACAGCGTCAGCGCGATCCACAAGATCCGAATCGCAACGCACAAGAACCAATGCCGCCGAAACCCGATCAAGCCGGTAACGATCCCGCCAACAATCCGCAGAAGCAGGAAGGCGGAAAGCCCAAGTCTGAGGGCAACAAGCCAGGACAGGACACCCAGAAGGGCGGTCAGGGTCAGCAGAACGCATCCACCACGGGTGAACAGGGCAAGCACGGCGAACAGCCCCTCAGCCCCGATGGCGAAGATGACCAGAAGGCGCTCGAAACATTTATCAATGAATTGAATCAGAAGAAGGACCGCAAGCAGCCCGACCAGTCTTCACAGGAGACCACCGCGAAGAAAGATCGGAGCACCGAGCAGAACCCGGACCCTTCGAATTCCGGCAACGACCCACAGCCCAACGGGGGCGCGCCCGGTCCGAAACAACCGATGCCCGGCACCGATGACGGCGCGTCGCCGAATGTCCCGAAGTCTCCAAAGAAAACCGATCCGTCCGGCAACAAGCCGGGCCCGGACAAGCCGGACACCGGCACTCAGCCGATGCCCACTGAGGCCGGCCCCCGCAAGGACGAGTCGAAGCCGCCGATGCCCGGCGGCGACGGGACGACCAAACCCGAGGGGACGACCAAACCCAACGAAACAAAGAAGCCCGAGGGAGGCAAGACGACTCCACCGGACACGTCCACACCAGGCAACCCCTCAGCCACCACTCCCAAAGACAAGAGCTCCGACTCCACTGAGGAAACTGATCCGAAGCCGGGTGAGGGAACCAAACCGGTTGAGCCCCCGAAGTCCGACCGGACGAACGAAGGGACCAAGCCTACGACCAAGCCGATGCCCGGCAAACCGGGCACCGAGCCTCAGCCGGGTGAGCAGGCCGAGAAGAAGCCCGGTGCGCAGGAAGGGACCGGATCATCCCCGGAAAAACCCAAGCCCGATCCGGCAAAGCCACCGAAGGCTGGAGCCGACAAGCAGGGGGGACAGGGTTCCGGAACCGAATCCAAGCCTTCGACAAAGCCGGGAGCAGGCGACGAAAAGAAAGGCCCGGCCGAAGGGCCTCAAGAACCGGCTCCTGAATCACCGAATGCCGAACGCAAGAACCCCGACGGAACCGAAAAGGGAGTCGGCAAACCCGACAATGATCCGGCAGCCAAGCCGATGCCATCCAACAATCCGGATGTCGTTCGTGACCCCAAAGACAAACCGGCAACCCGGCCGGGTGAATCAAAGCCTGACGATCCGAAGCCGTCGGGGACATCTCCTTCCGACAATCAGGACAACCCCAAGCAAAAGCCCGGAACAAAGCCGGGGGACGCCAAGCCGAACGATCCCGTCAATCCCGCGAAACGTCCCTCCGACAACGAGGTCAAGACCCCCAAGCCCCAAGCCACCGGAACAGAGAAGCAGAAGATCGACCAGCAGGACGATGGCGAGCAAAAGGCACCACCGGGAAAGAACCCGGAAAAGCGACAGGGCGATTCCAATGCCGCCGACGAAAAACTGAAGGGGCCGGGCGAGAAGAACCAGCGTTCCAAGCAGGGGAGCGGTGGTCAAGGGGGCAGCTCCAAGGAAGACAAAGAAGGGAACCCGGGCAGCCAGACTCAAGGCGAAGGAGACACGACAAACCGCCCTGGTTCGGATCAACCCACCGACAAGAAAGCTGATCCACAATCCGGTGGAAAGAAGACTGCCGGTGAGGGATCGAAGGCGGACGAAGGAACGAAGAAGCCCGGCTCCGGCGGAAGCAAGGAAGAGGCCGGCAAGCCCGGTGCCGAACCCGGCAAGGGCGGCCAGAAGCAGGGAGCCGAGGGAGGAAAAGAAGGAGCCCCGCAAGAAGGGGGCGAAGGTGGCGAAGGGGCGGGTCAGGGTCAGGGCAAACCAGGTGGCAAGCCCGGCGGCAAGGGTCAACCGGGACAGGGCGCGGGTCAGCAGGGGAAGCGCGCGCCGGCCGGTGGCGGACAAGCGGGCGCGAATTCCGAAGGGGCCTCGGCCAACGGAGGATCGGGCTCAGCCGACGATGGCGAAGAGGCCAACCTCGAATTCAAGAAGCAGGCGACGGAGTTGGTTCTCAAGCGGCTGCAAGATGGTTTGGAACGGGGTGACATCGATCCCGAACTGCTCGAAAAACTCGGCTGGACGCAGGACGAAATGCGCCGCTTCACCGAGCGGCTCAGCAAGCACTTGCAGGACGCCAAGTCCGGCGACGAAACGCCCGAATCGCAGACCCGGCGTCAACAGTTCGAAGAGATGCTGAAGAGCCTTGATGTGAACAAGAGGGGGACCACCCGCCAGGGTGATAAGGCCGCGCAGCGCGAAGTCAACCAGATCGAATCCCACCGCGCCACCGTCCCCAGGGAATACCGCGGCGCCTACGAGAAATTCAGCCGCGAGATCACGCGACAAAAGACCAAGCCGGCGCCGAAGTAAGGGGCTGTGCAGCAACAACGTTCGAGAGTTGCTCGCCGCAAAGCGACCGTAGTCCGATCGCTCCAGTTCGAACACCGGTTCTACGGTCGTTGGGCTGCCGGAGTGAGCTGCAGGCTTGATTGCCGCAATCGGACGCGTGTGATGTCAGGCGTGCGCCCCAGTTCGACAGCCCTCCGCATTCGCGCTCCTTTTGATTCGCGCGGAAATCGTTTTGGTCCGCGCGAATCAAAACGAGCGCGAATGAGAAGGCGAAGCCGTGATACCCAAGCCGTGGCAGGGAAACACCGCTCGACCGACGGGACCGTCGCGAAGTTGACGCTCACACCCGCCGGTGTCGAATGGATGGTCGAGTGAACCGCGGACAGAAATGCGGTGCTGGTTCACCGCCAGCTCAATCCGTTCATGGTTTTACCGGCGCGGTCGGCTTGATTCTGTCGGGGCACGGATGTTGGAACGGAAGCCGGCCACCGGACCACGAACCCTTGGCGTCGTGCTTCAGTTCGGCGTACTTTCGGGCGAGATCCATCACCGCGTCGTCGCTCTTGTCGACATGCAGTGCGAGCCAATCCCCCTCGACCCCCTGCTTCGCCACGCGGATGCCCGCAGCCAGCCGGCCACGATGATCGCCGCCGGCACAATCCGCGGCGATGAGCGCAGCCATCAGCCGGTCGGCCAGACTACCCGCGGTCTCTTCATAGGCGGTCGACATCGCCACCACGACCGCGCGGCCGGTCAGCGTGTTTCCCTGGCAACTGTAGAAGCGGCCGGTCATCGCCCCCCAATAGAGGCTGTCCTTGCCGGCATCCGTCGGATTGTGAACGGCCGCTCGGCCACGCATGTCGATGATGGCCAACTGCCGCAGATCGGCGTCCGCATCGTCCTTCAAAAGTTCATGGATCACCGCTTCGGGACGTTTCCCCTGTTGGAGCATGTCGAGCGCCGGCTCGCCCCATTTGGGAACATGGTGATGCTGCGTGCAGAACGCGCCGACACCGGCCCGCACATACGGCACCACTTTGCCGACGGCCGGATACCTGCTGGCGACGGCCGCGCCGCAGAGATGGTTCTCCAGATCGACCGCGACGATCGAGAATGTGGCCGTGATGTCGGGCGGCGTCTTACCGTCCGAGCCCGTCGGTGCCGCGGTTGTCCGCAGTCCCAACACGTCGGACAGCGCGAGACCGCCGACGCCGAGCATCCCCACGCGCAGGGAGTCTCGCCGCGTGATGGCGCGGTGTTGCCGAAGTGGATCGCTGGTCCGGTGAAACATCTCTTGGTCCTTGTCGCAGTGGCCGTTCATCGCCGGGGAATCACCCGCATCGGCTGGTGTCATACCCGAAAACAACGGTTGGTCTCAAGGACGTTGGTGCGACACGCATGCCATCACGAATGGATCCGCGCATCAATGACTGTCGCAGCATGAACGCCTCGTCCGTGCGGCCCGATTCGGCAGATGGTCATGTTTTGCCGCACGGACGAGGCGTTCATGCTACGGATGATTCCCGCCACATCACGGCGGCCAATCATGCGCCGCCCTGTTGCCGACATCCGTGCGGACACATGACGGCAATATGCCAGGACCAATTCACGAAGATGGCAGCGTTATGGTTGCAGTGATCGGGCCAGCGCGGTGGTGGCCCAGCCAGTGGCGGCGATCGAGATGAACTGGTCCTTCTCGTGCGGGTCGCCGTTGTCGAACCAGGGTTGAATCGGCTTCGACCGGGTGACGACATGCCACGACCCGTCCTCCTGCTGCGTCTCCAGCAGGAAGGCGATTCCCTCGCGAAATGCCGCTTCACCGGTTGGCAGGCCGGTCTCGGCCAGGACGTACAATGTCTGACCGGTGGCATAGGCATCGCTGTTCAGAGTCGCATTCTGACTCCATCCGCCGTCGGCGTGCCGGCTGGCGAGCACACGGTCGCGCAGCACCTCCAAGCGTGCGTCAGTGCCGCCGAGAAGTTTCTCCCCCCACAGGGCAAAGTTGAGATCCTCCTGTTCCTCCAGCGGTGCGGCGGCGAGCCACGCTTTGGCCCGGCCGATCGCTTCGTCCACCTTGTCCCGCTGCGCGGCCGAGGCGAAGCGTTGGATGCCGATCGCTGACAGAACCGTGCAGCTCACCGAAGAGACTTCCAACGGCGGGCGGTTGGACGGCGGCTTCCAGCGTCCGTCCGGTTGTTGCACGCTGAGCAGATAAGCGGTCATCGCTTCCCCGAGGTCATCGGCGTCGTCCCCCGCCAGCCGCAGGGTCCACAAACCATAGCTGACCGTCGCCGCCCGGCCACCGACGTGTTCCCCCTTGGCCAGCCGTTCCTTCCGCTCGCCGAAGCTCTTGCGGGTGAATTGGCGCTGTTCGCGAAACAGTTCCCCATCAACCTTCACCCCTGCCTCGCGGGCGGTTTTCATCGACAACAGGGGCAGGGTTTGATGGTGACAGGCAAAGCAGGACTGGTGCGACGGATACGCCCGAGCCCCCCGTTCCAGCACCACCAGCCCCCGTTCGACCGCGGCGCGGACCGCTTTCGGTTGTTCGTCGGCCGCGCGAGCGGCGCTGACACCGAACAGCATCAACGTCAGGAGCATGATCCGCAGTCGGGCAGGTTGATGATTCATGGGGACATCCCTTCCGGGAGTGGATAGTGGGTAGTGGATAGTGGATAGAAAGAAGGGGACGGCGTTCCAATCCAGTGTCCGCTTTGATTCGGGCTCCTATTTCACAATCGGCCCGAGCCGGGTCGTTTGACCGTGTGTGGTCTACGGCGAGATCCGGCCGAGTCGGGAACATTTTCTTTCTTGTCGCACTGCTCGGCAGGAACCAGTGGCCGCGCGTGCCGCGGGTTGTCGCTTCAACCGAACAGTTCGGTCAGCGGGCGGCCGTCGACGACGTGATGCGGGCGATTCAGCGAATCGTGGAACTGGGCGTCGGGGGAGATGCCGAGCGAGTGATAGACCGTGGCGAGCATGTCTTCCGGTGAGACTGGGTTCGAGGTGGGATAGGCCGCGTCGCGGTCGCTCGATCCGTAGACTTGGCCGCCGCGAATGCCGCCGCCTGCGAAGACTGCCGACTGACATGCGCCCCAGTGGTCGCGTCCTTGGGCCGGGTTGAGTTTGGGAGTCCGACCGAACTCACCCCACATCGCGACGAGCGTCTCGTCGAGCAGTCCCCGCCCCTGCATGTCGTCCATCAGCGCAGAGAAACCCTGATCGAGCGACGGCAGGCAGTAGTACGCCTTCAGCATGTTGGTGCCCGTCAGTCCCTCGAACGGGCCGTGGTTGTCCCAGACGTTGGCGACGTTGCCACCCGTTTGAATGCGCATCCAACTGATCGTCACCAGCCGCACGCCCGATTCGATCAACCGCCGCGCGAGCAGAATGCTCTCGCCATATTCATTGCGGCCGTAGCGATCCCGCGTGCGCGGGTCTTCCAGTTCGAGGTTGAACGCCCGCTTGGCGACGGGTGATGACAGCATGCCGAACGCCTGTTCGCGGTAGCTGTCGAGGCTGCGTGCCGCGCCGACTGATTGATAGCGGCGGTCGGCCTCTTCGACGACACTCAGCAACCCGCGGCGGGCGAGCAGCCGCGTCTCGGCCATGTCGGCCGGGAGAGTGATCGAATGCGTCGGCGTCTCTTTCGTCTCCTCGGCGGCGGCGACTTCCATTGGATCGTGGCGGCCTCCGAGGAACCCCGCATACGTTCCGGTGTACGTCGCACCGTCGTGGCCGATCGGACGCGGAATCGTCACGGCGGCCGGCATCGCCTGCATCGGCGAGAAGTACGACACGACCGAGCCGATGTTCGGGAAGTCGCTGCGATTCCGCTGGTTCCGCGGCACGGCGAGCGTGTTGTTGATCCGGCCGGTCAGAGTGCGATAGACACTCGGCTCGTGGTTGTTGCTGTCGTGGGTCAGCGAGCGAATGAGGACCGTCTTGTCGGTGTGCTTCGCGAAGAGCGGCATGTGCTCGCAAACGTCGATGCCGGGGACGACCGTGGCAATCGGATTGAACTGGCTGCGAATTCCGTCGGCCGCGAGCGGCTTCATGTCCCACATGTCCTGCTGCGGCGGACCGCCCCACAGGTAGATCAGGATGCAGGCCTTCGCCTTGCCGGTGCGGGGCGGAGACCCACCGCGCGAGACGCCCCCCGCCGCGAGAGCCCGCTCCGCTCGAAGCAGTTCCGGCAGCGTGACGGCTCCGAGTCCGAGTCGTCCCAATCGAATCATGGCATCGCGGCGGTGCAGCATGCGGAAACCCTCCCCGAAGAATCGTGAATGCTCGACAAGCGTACTTGGATAGATCGGCGAACGTCAATTCGACAGTTGAGTCTGACTGCGACTGAATTGAGTGTGACTGGTGTCCGGGTCAGGGCCGCCGTCTGTTGCACAGCGTAAGGTAGGCGGCTGCCTGACCGAATTTCTCATTGAAAAACACAGGCGAGCCAGAGATGAAAGTTTATCCACACATACAAGCACGCAGCGCAAGCGAGTGTGTTTTGAGGCACACTCGCTTCGGCGGTTGCCTGCTCGGCTTTCTCATTGAAGAGCACCGGCGAGCCACGGATGAAAGTTTATCCACACATACAAGCACGCAGCGCAAGCAAGTGTGCCTCAAGACACACTCGCTTGCGCTGCGTGCTTGTATGCCTATTCCTGCCGCTTACCTCAATAGTCGCCGCTGATGACAATCAGGCGTTTGCCGTCCGGGGTCCAGCACATGTCGGTGTTGTTGCGTTTCTCGTCTTGGCCCTTCACCAGCACGGGGGGATCGTTCTTGTCGGGATTGAACTCGTACATCTGAACGCGGGTCCGTTCCGGGCAATACTTCGAGAAGACGATCCGGTCCCCCTTGGGATGCCAAGCGAAGTCGGCGTTCACGGCGGTGGTTCCGGAATGATGGACTTTCAGAGTGGGCATGTCACCGGTCATGTTGACCGTGACGACTTCGATGACTCCCGTCGATTTCTGTCCCTTGAAGCAGAGTCGCTTGCCGTCGGGTGACCACGCCGCGTTCCAGAAGATCTGTTGATACGGGTTGGCCTGGCCGACGAGGATCGCTGCGGACTTCTCCGTGTCGATGTCGTGAACCATGAGGGTGTTCCCCTCCGTGAAGGCGATCTTCGTGCCGTCAGGAGACATCTGCGCTCCCCAGCCCTGACCGATGTGCTGGTGGTCGTCGCCGTTCAAGTCGAGCAGCCAGATGCCGTAAACGGGTTTGTTGCGGGAACAGGCCAGCTTGAGACCGTCGCTCGACCAGTTGGGCATCATCCCCAGCGCGACCTGCTGCGGTTCACCGCCGTCGATCGGCATCACGTACAACGCCGAGCCCCCCTGCTGCATCTTTGGCCAGGCGTCGAAGGCGAGCAGCTTTCCATTGGGGGAGACGCAGGGTGAACCGCACGCCGGACGGCCCTCAAACTTGTAGAACGATTTCCATCCGGTGCCGTCCGCGTTCATGACGAAGAACTCGTCGGGCAACTTCAGCTTGAACGTGAACTCAGTCGGATCGAGGCTGCCATCGGAGTTCAAATCCAACCGGCGGAAGTAGACCATCCGGAGCAGCGGGAACTGCATCGACTCGAATTTGAACTCGGCGAACGAGAGCGTCCCGTCACCATCGGAATCGTTGGGAACGTTATGCCAGGGCAGCACCAGGTTGGCCTGCATCGTCAGCCGGTACTCGGGCAACGACAGCTTGCCGTCCCGATCCAGATCGAAACCGGGGAACACGCTGGTCGTGAGCCCCCGCTTCCATTCGGGAGTTCCCGTCTTGAGTTCGTTGGGATCGACATAGGCGTCGAAGTTCGTGTCCATCTGGCGGAATTCCAGGACGGGATCGTTCAAGCCGCGCCAGGGGACCGAACACCACTCGTCAAACGACAGCACGAAGTCGCCGTCGACATTGGCCGTGTCGAATTCTTTCTCAACATTCTTGGCATCGCCATACGAGCGCTCGACGAATTCCGACCGTTCCAACTTGTCGTTCTTGTTGAGGTCAACGTGGAGGTACAGCGTGTAATTGACGACACGCCCACTGGGCAGACGCAACAACTTGCCGTCGCCACGTCGCACCCCGAACTGAATCTCCAGAAACCGGCGCGCCTCGTCGCGCGTGACCATTAGGTTTCCGTCGGGATCAGCTTCGCGATCGGCTGTCCGGGTGGTGAACTTTTCGAACCGCCGCCAGAACGCGGTCCGGAAGGCCATTGCGGGGACTTCGACATCGGGGTGCTCATTCCAGTTGTCGAGCGACGTGTCCAATGCCGACATGACCTGATCAACCAGATACTGCATCGGATCGGGCAGCGGTCCGCGCAGCCCGGGATTGACGGCGGAGGGAACCGACCAGAACTCGTCGAGGTTGAGCAGGCTGTCACCATCCTGATCGAACAGGATGAAATCCCGCCTGGCTGCGTTGGCGGGAGTGCGATCGACCAGGAACTCGTCCAGCGTCAACTGGCGGTCGCCGTTTCGATCGGCCTTGGCGAAGGCCAGCGATACTTTGTCGGGGACACCGTTTTCCGGGGCCGGTTTCTCGGCGGCAGGCTTCTCAGCCACGAGTTTGGCATCGTCCGCGACGAGTCCGTCATCAGCGTTGACCGCGACCGCGATGCTGAACAGAACCAACACCGATTGCCACGAATGACCTGAAGACGGGGACATGGTGGATGCCTGCTTTGCACGCCAGAGATTCCAACAGCGAAGGGTTTCGCCCGGTCGGGCGGTATGGTATGAGGGCTGACCAAATGTCTCAAGTCGCGTCGGACTCGTCACTGCGGAGTCCGTACATTTCGTCGCTGTCTCGCTGCTTCTCAGAGGGTTCATACATGGCGCAAACTTCCGGTCCGGTGACTGCGGGAAGTCTCAGTGATAACGACGTGCAGGCCATCGACCGGTTGCGCGAACTTTATGGCCGCCTGAGGAAGGAACTGGGCCGGGTCATCATTGGGCAGCACGAGGTCATCGAGCGGTTGTCGATCTGCATGTTCGCCCGCGGACACGGACTGCTGATGGGTGTGCCGGGACTGGCGAAGACGCTGCTGGTCAGCAAGCTCGCCGAAACGATGTCGCTCCATTTCAGCCGCATTCAGTTCACGCCCGATCTGATGCCGATGGACATCACCGGGACCGACATCCTGCAGGACGGAGCCGACGGCCGGCGCGAGTTTCAGTTCGTGCATGGCCCGGTCTTCGCGAACATCGTCCTGGCCGATGAGATCAACCGCGCCCCCCCGAAAACGCAGGCCGCGATGCTGGAGGCGATGCAGGAGCAGAAGGTCACCGTGGTGGGAAAGATGTTCCGCCTCGAATCCCCCTTCTTCGTGCTCGCCACGCAGAACCCGGTCGAACAGGAGGGAACGTATCCGCTGCCCGAGGCGCAACTCGACCGCTTCATGTTCCTGATCGAACTCGACTATCCGTCGGAAGCGGAAGAGATCCTGATCGCGCGGACCACAACCGGCGAAAGCCTGCCGGAACTGAGTCATCTGATGAACGCGGCCGAGATCATCGAGCATCAGCAACTGGTGCGTCGCATCCCCGTCCCCGATCACATCTATGAATACGCGGCGAAACTGGTTCGCAAAACCCGGCCGTTCGGGGCGACCGCGCCGGCGTGGCTCAAGCCGCTTGTGTCGTGGGGTGCCGGACCGCGCGCGGTGCAGTTCCTGATCCTGGGTGCGAAAGCGAGGGCCGCTCTGCACGGCAGCTACATGGTCAGGCTCGAAGACCTCCACGAAGTGGCCGTCCCCGTGCTGACGCACCGCGTCATCACCACCTTCGCCGCGCAGGCGGAGGGACTCGATGCCAAGCAGATCGTGAAGCGGCTGATCATGGAGACGATGGAAGAACGGTGAAGAGCGAAGAGCGATTTGAGCCCGGAGGGCGACAGATGGTAGCCCACGGCGTGAGCCGTGGGAGAAAGCAAAAGCCAAACCTCATTAGCCCGGAGGGCGACACCATCGGAGGTGGCCTGTCCTCCCTCGAAGTGTCGCCCTCCGGGCTACAAATCCATCTCATGAATCGTCCCCACGGCTCGCGCCGTGGGCTACCATCCGTCGCCCTCCGGGCTGAAGAGTTGCCTTGAAAACGTGAATGAACACAGGAACCTCGCTTCATGTTCTCCGACCGCCAGCCACGCAGCTTTATCGACACCCGCGTCTTGTCGCGGCTGGCGGGGTTGCCGTTGTTTGCGCGGCGGCCGATGCAGGGGTCCGTGTCGGGGCGGCATGCCAGTCCGCACCGGGGTTCCAGCGTCGAATTCGCCGAGTACCGCAAGTACGTCCCCGGCGATGATCTTCGCCGGTTGGATTGGCGGGCCTATGGGCGATCCGATCGCTACTACGTCAAGGAGTTCGAGGCGGACACGAATCTGCGTTGCTGTTTCGTGGTCGACACCAGCGGCTCGATGGGTTTCGGCTCGACGGGCGTCACGAAGATCGAGTATGCGCGGCGGATCGCCGGGACGCTCGGCTACCTCGCCAGCCAGCAGGGGGACGCGGTGGGAGTCGCCTGCGTGGCGAAGGGGGTCGTGCGAAACCTCCCCGCCAAACGGAACGCCGCTCATCTCAGACAGGTGCTCGACATTCTCGAACAGACCCAGCCGAAGGGTGAGACGCAACTCGCGTCCGTCCTGCATGAACTGGCCGAGACGATCCGGCAGCGGGCGTTGATCATCATCCTGTCGGACCTGTTCATCGAACCGGAACTGCTGCGGAGTTGCTTCCAACACCTGCGGTTTCGGCATCACGATGTGACCGTGTTCCATCTGCTCGACCCGCTGGAACTGGCGTTCAACTTTCGCCGCCCGATGCGGTTCCTCGACATGGAGGGTGGCCCGGCCATCTTCGCGGAGCCAAATGACATTGCCGACCGCTACGACAAGGCGCTGCAGCAGTACCTCGCGCAGCTCAAGCAGGTCGTGCTCGAATCGGCGGTCGACTATCAGCGCATCAGCGTCGACGAAAACTACGAACAGGCGCTGGTCCGGTTCCTCGTCAGCCGCGCTCAGGCGAAGGGGCTGCGATGAGGCGGGGGTTCGAGTCACAGTGGATTGAAGAGGATTGCAAATTGATGATTGCAAATTGCAAATTGCAAATTGATGTCGAAGGGAGAAGAACCGGCCCCGAGCCGACTCCTCATCGAATTCCGCACTGCGAGCCAACCCAATGCGCTGCGCGAATCGACTTCACATCCAACCAATTTGCAATTTGCAATTTGCAATTCTCAATTTGCAGTTTCTTGGACTTCATTGAACTGCTGTTCGCCCATCTCGCACACGTCTCTGCCGGGAGGCTCAGGGCATGAGTTTCCAGCAACCGTGGATGCTGTACGCGATACCGATCATCGCGCTGCCGGTCATCATCCATCTGATCAACCAGCGGCGGTTCCAGACGATTCAATGGGCCGCGATGATGTTCCTGCTGGCGGCGCATCGGATGGCGCGCGGGTATTCGCGCTTGCGACAATTCCTGATCCTGTTGTTCCGAACTCTGGCTGTCGCGGGCTTGCTGTTTGCGATCAGTCGGCCGTTGGCGAGCGGATGGCTCGGTCTGGCGGGCGGCACCCGCGCGGACACAACGATCATCCTGCTCGACCGTTCCCCCAGCATGCAGCAGCGGGGCGCGGGGACCGGCGAATCGAAACTGGAGACCGGCCGGAAGCAACTCGTGGGAGCGTTGGAGACGCTCGGCTCGGGACGCTGGGTGCTGATCGACAGCACGACGCGCGCGCCGCACGAGTTGGAGTCGCCGCGCGCGCTGTTGAATCTGCCGACGACCGGACCCGCCAGCGCACCGGCCGACCTGCCGTTGATGCTGCAATCCGCACACGACTACATTCGCGGGAACCGCGCGGGGCGGACCGAGATCTGGATCTGTTCGGACCTGCGCGAGAATGATTGGACGGCCGAAAGCGGTCGCTGGTCCACGCTGCGCGATGCGTTTCTGGAACTGCCGCAGGGAATCCGCTTTCACCTGCTCGCCTACCCGCAGCTTGCACCGGCCAACTTGTCGGTGCGCGTGACAAGTGTCCGCCGGCAGGCGACGTCCGACGGTG
Source organism: Schlesneria sp. (assembly GCA_043732205.1). GTDB lineage: Bacteria > Planctomycetota > Planctomycetia > Planctomycetales > Planctomycetaceae > Schlesneria. The sequence continues at coordinate 13,542 of JAYTIB010000249.1, forward strand.
CCGAGTTGCTGGTCTCGCTGCGGGTCGCCCGATCGACGACCAGCGGTGAGCAACAGGGCGGCGACGAGAAGATCAACGTGCCCGTGCAATTCGAGATCGACGGAGCACGCTCGGTGATGAACGTCGAGTTGACCGGATCGCATGTCGACTTCAAGGAGCACCGGATTCCGATCGAACGGACACGCGAGCGGGGTTGGGGCCGGGTCTCGATCCCGGCTGATGCCAATCCGGCCGACGACGATTTCTTTTTCGCGTTCGACAACCCACCGCCGCGTCGGACGATCATTGTGGCCGAAGACGCGCAGGCCGAGCGGCCGTTGCTGCTCGCCGCCGGCATCGCCCCCGATCCCGCGCTGCAATGCACGGCCGAGGTGGTCGCGATCGAGCAGTTGTCGTCGGTCGAATGGGATCAGGTTTCGCTCGTCCTGTGGCAGGCTCCATTGCCGACCGGGGCCGCGGCGGAACTCGTCAAGTCGTTCGTCAATCGCGGCGGACAGGCGGTGTTCCTGCCACCCCGCGAACCGAACAGCGACGAACTGTTTGGCATGCGCTGGAAGTCGTGGGTCACAGGTAACGAGCTGTTCCCGGTCGAGTCGTGGCGCGGTGACGAGGACGTGCTCGCGCGGACCCTCAGCGGTGCCGCGCTGCCGGTCGGTCAGCTTGAGATCCGTCAATACTGCGGGCTGAGCGGTGAAGCGACGTCACTGGCCACGCTCCCCGCGGGAGCCCCGCTGCTGGCGCGTGTTCCGACCGAGCGGGGTGCGGTTTACTTCTGGACCACCACGCCGTCGCCGCGTGATTCGTCGCTGGCAAC
>JAYTIB010000250.1:0-14342 GCA_043732205.1 Schlesneria sp.
GTCAAAGTGAGGCGGGATTATAGCCAGCCACTCTGAAAAGGAAACGCCAGTTGGCCCAGTTTGACGGAATAGATCAGGCTCGCGGCGTCAATTCGTGACGATTAGTGGACCGGCGTACGGCGGAACACGAGCATTCCACTGGACCACCGTCGTCAATCGCCGGGCCGGCCACTGACGTCGTTTGTCCCGGCACCTACGCCGACAGCCTTAACCCGGATGATTCATGAGGAACCACGAAATACTCGAAAGGCACGAAAATGAAGAGCGTTGCGGTCACAGCATCGCAAGACATCGCGCGTCGTTCCTTTGCGGGCACTTGGGATCAGAACTCTCGCCTCTTCTTCCCTTTCGAGTTTTTCGTGTATTTCGTGGTGAATAATCCGGGTTAGGGGCTGTGCGGTAACAACGTCAGAGAGTTGCCCGCCGCGAAGCGTCCGTTGTCTGTCCGCTGCCGTTCGCCGGCCTTCCTCATTCGCGCTCCGTTTGATTCGCGCGGACATCGATTTGGTCCGCGCGAATCAAACGGAGCGCGAATGAGAAGGCGAATCCGTGATATCGGGCCTCGGCAACGAGAGACCGCTCGCGTTGCCGCACACCGTGCAACTCTCGGGAGTAAAAAATGCACCGCCGCTTAATGAGCGCCGGCCGGTCGATGGCACCGTGGTCGACTCTCCGCGACATCACTACGATGCGGCGATGAGTCCCGTCCCGCCACGACTGAACGCCGCTGCCGTGTCCCCCGGCCGATGGTTCGGCGCGGTCGGACTGTTGCTGCTGGGTGGCCTGCTGACGTCCAGTTGCCTTCACACGTGGGTTTCCTCGCAGCGATTGGCGACGAGTTTTGTCAGCCCCGCGACGTGGGGAGTGATTGTCGGCGCGACGCCGGTTCATTCCGCGGCGACGGTTCGGCAGGAGCCGCGCTCTCTGGTGTGGCCGGCTGAAGCCAAGGTGAGATTCACATCCGTCGCGAGTGTCGTCGCCGTGATCATCGTGCTCTCGTGGATGGTCGGTTCCGTCTGGTTGATTCGACGTTCGCGGCACAGTCTGGCCGGCGCGATGACGAGTTGGGGACTGTGCGGTGCGGTTTGGTGGTGCCTGCTCGGTCTCTGGGAATGGGCTTGGATCGCCGCAGTCGGTGTGGGCTGGGAGAGCCTGGCCGACTTGTTAACGGTCACGCCCCAGTTCTGGCTGGCGGGGTGTGTGAGCGGCTGGGTGACGACGTTGTTCTGTCTGGCCGCATCCGCTTCGAAAGCCCCCCTCACCCTAACCCTCTCCCCCGAAGACGGGGGCGAGGGGACCGTAAAGATCGGTCGCACTCGGTCTTGGCTGTGGTTCGCCTGTGGCGTGTACATCGTCGTCTTCACCGCGATGAATTGGCGGCTGTACTTCAACCTGCTGATCCCACATGGCGACTCGGCCATGTACGAGGAACACTTGTGGAATGTCCTGCACGGCAAGGGATTTCGCAGCTACCTCGACCAGGGGTTGTTCTTCGGCGAGCACATTCAGTTCGTCCACCTGTTCCTGATTCCGCTGTATCTGATCTGGCCGTCGCACCTGCTGCTGGAGCTGAGCGAATCGACGGCTCTGGCATTGGGGGCGCTGCCCGTGTACTGGATGACCCGGCGTCGGACGGGATCGGACAAGACGGCGCTGGCCGCGGCGGTCGCGTACCTGCTGTACGCGCCGATGCAGTTCCTGGACATCGAAATCGACTTGAAGACATTCCGCCCGGAAGCGTTCGGCATTCCGTTGCTGCTGCTGACTCTCGATCAACTGGAGCGGCGGCATCTGCGCGGGCTGTTGATCGGAATGGCGTTCACGTTGACGGTGAAGGAAGACTACGCGCTGATCTTCGGTCCGCTGGGGTTGTGGATCGCCTGGCGTGGAAGATGGCCACTCTTGGCCGTCTCTTCGTCTGACGCGATGAATGACAATATAAGAGTGGACGGGCAAGAGTGCCCATCCTCCAGGCGTTGGATCATGGTCGGGATCGCGATGTCGTTCGGCAGTGTGCTCTACCTGTGGCTGGCCACGCGCGTGGTGATGCCGTGGTTCCGTTCGGGGGCCGAGATCCACTACGCGGGTTACTTCCGCAAGTTCGGCGAAACGCCCGAGCAGATCGTGACCAGCATGCTGACCAACCCGGCGTTGTTGTTCGGCGAGCTCTTTTCGACCGCCACCGTGTGGTATGCCGTGGCGATGCTGGCACCGGTGGCGTTTCTGCCGCTTTGTTCCGCGGGCCGTCTGGCGGTCGGTGCTCCCCTGTTTGGAATCCTGTGTCTGAACGAGTTGGCGAAAGACCCGCGACACCAGTTTCACGCGCCGCTGGTGGCCATCGTGTTCTGGGCGGTGGCGGGCGGGATTCCGCGTGCCACCGACGGCTTGAAAGCACTGGCGACTCGGTTCGCGCGCCGCGGTCCGTCAGTCGATCGCGCGATACCGATCCTGCCACGCACCCTGCTTTGGACCAGCGCCCTGACCACCGGTCTCTTCTTCAGCCTGAGTCCACTGGGGATTTCGTTCTGGGATCCGGGATCGAATTGGCATTGGCAGAAGCTGTACGGCATGAGTCGGCGGGCCGAGCTCTTCACGCGCGTGGAGCCATTGATCCCGCGGACCAGCCGTGTGGCCTCGACCGACTTCGTGCATCCGCGATTCACGCATCACGACCGCTCGTACGACTACAGCGGATACCGGAGACAGGTGAGCGGCTACGAACAGCGGGTTCCCGACGACACCGACTTCATCGTGATCGACACCCAGCATCCCTACAGCACCATCAAGCGGCCGGACGAAGTTCCGGAGTACCGCGATCACCCCGAGCAATGGGAACTGCTGCCGGACCAAACAGAGGGATTCTTCATCATTCTGGAGCGTCGATGATGATGCCCGTTCGCGCCGTCGGATGAGCAGCCGTCATTCAATCGACTGTCAATTCCGAGAGGTTGGAAAAATTCGAAACCTTTGTCCGTGCGCGATGTTGATGAACGTTCACGTCTGCCGTAGTACATTCCATCGTGCCCGAGGTGTTTGTACCTCGCGCTGCCTGACTTGGGACGATTAACCGCTACGCCAACGGCGTGCGCGAGAACAACGGTTCGCTCCCGCCTTGCGCGCACGCCATTGGCGTAGCGGTTAAACGAAATGGTCTCACTTTGGGCCGCGCGAGGTATAAGCTCACGGGCTGTCCGAAAAGTCGCCCCCCTCGCGGAGAGCCTCTCAGGGAATACAGCGATCTCGAATTCAGACAGAAATGTTGTCCGAATTATGGCGGTTGAGGGAAACGTACTGCGCTGGCAAAAACGGGAAAACTCGCAAGCAATCGATTTGGAACATGGATTCAGTTTTGGCAGTCGACTCCATCGCCCTCAGCAACACAGACCGAACGCCCCCGATACCGTTGAGTCGTATCGAGGTGGCCGACACACCGTTTGAGAGTCTGCACTGCGGCGGGCGAATCAGGCTGGACGGTAAGCGATTTGCCGTCGGGGATTCGCGGTTCACGATTCGTGGCGTGACTTATGGCCCATTTGCTCCCGATACAGCCGGCGACCCGTTTCCTGATCCGGCGACCGTTCGCGAAGACTTCGTCCGAATGCGCGCCATTGGCGTGAACTCGTTGCGGATTTACCACCCGCCGCCGGAATGGTTCCTCGACCTCGCAGGCTCGGCCGCGCTTCGTGTCCAGGTCGATATCCCCTGCCCGAAAAACCTCGGCTTTCTCGACAGTTGCGACATTCAAGCCGAGGCCCGCCGCACCGTTCGCGAAACAGTCGCCCGCCTGCAACAGCGGCCCGAGATTCTGGCTGTCAGCATCGGCAACGAGATTCCGCCCGATGTGGTTCGCTGGTATGGCGCGCGTCGTGTGGAGCGGTTTCTGGCCGAGTTGGTCGACACGGCCCATCAAGCCGATCCGGCGATCCTGGCGACCTACGGCAATTACCCTTCGACCGAGTACATGGACCTGCCGTTCCTGGACTTCATGACCTTCAATGTTTACCTGCACGATCCGGCCGTCTTTCGAGGATATCTTCTCCGTTTGGCCAATCGAACCGGTGATCGGCCGCTGGTCCTGGGCGAACTGGGAATGGACACGCTCCGCCACGGCGAGCAGGAACAAGCACGGTTCTTGGCGGGGCATCTGCAAGAAGTCGCCTTGCAGGGACTCGCCGGCGCATTTGTTTTTGCGTGGACGGACGACTGGGTGACGGAGGGCTGGCCTGTCGAGGACTGGGCCTTCGGACTGACCCGGCGCGACCGCACGCCGAAGCTGGCGTACGAGAACGCTGGCACGGTGTGGATGCAGGCCGTCAGCGAACTCTTGCCAGCGACGCCCCGAGTCTCAGTCGTCGTGTGCTCGTACAACGGGGGACGCACATTGCCGCAATGTCTCGCGTCGCTGCGAAAACTCGATTATCCGAACTACGAAGTCATTCTGGTCGATGACGGTTCGACCGACGACACGCCCGCGATCGCCGCCCAATTTCCTGAAGTGCGGACAATTCGGCAGGAGAACCACGGGCTGAGCGCAGCTCGCAACGTCGGGTTACAGGCTGCCACCGGCGAAATCGTGGCGTATACCGATTCAGATTGCTTCGTCGATCCCGACTGGCTGGCTCTGCTGGTGCGGCAGTTTCAATTCACCGGCGCGGATGCCGTTGGCGGGCCTAACCTGACGCCCGACGATGGTTGGTTGGCCGCGTGTGTCGCCGCCTCGCCGGGGCAACCGGCGCATGTGCTGGCAACCGACGAGATCGCGGAACACATTCCCGGTTGCAACATGGCGATCCGCCGTTCGGCGCTGTTGGCGATCGGGGGATTCGACGTGATTTACCGCCAGGCCGGCGACGACGTCGATGTTTGCTGGCGACTCCAGGCCGTGGGTGGAAAGATCAGTTTCGCCCCCGGTGCCTGCGTGTGGCATCATCGTCGCCAGGGGCCGCGAGCCTTTCTGCGGCAACAGGCGGGTTACGGTGAGGGGGAAGCCCTGCTCGCCAAGACGCATCCCGAACGGTTCAACCTGCTGGGCAACGCCGTCTGGAAGGGGGGGCTGTATGGACACGGCTCATGGGGCATGCGTCTGGCGGGGCCGCGCTTGTTTCGCGGCATCTTCGGGCGCGGATTGTTTCAATCGATTTACCAAGCGGAACCGGCGCACTGGGTGAATTACCCAACGACTCTGGAATGGCATGTGGTGGCGGTTGGTTGCGCGGCAGCCGGTCTGTACTGGCCGGGCGCGCTGCTCGCGGCCGTCTATCTGTTCGGACTCTCGCTCGTCATCGCCGCCGGCCGGGCTTGGCAAGCGGTTGTGCCGTCGAGATACGACGGCTGGTCGTCCCGTTTCATCATCGCGGGTCTGTGCTGGCTCCAACCACTGGTGCGTTCCGCCGCACGCTGGCGACGTCATATGAGACCCCTGCAACGATCTGCCATTCCGAGTCCCGGCCAAACCCTCCGCGGGCAAGCGAGGCATCAATGCCGGAAGATCGACTACATGACTTGGGATGGACTGGACCGCACCGAGTTGATTCGACGAGTGGCTTTGGCCTTCGAACAACGGCGATGGCCGAAGGTGCTCGATGACGGCTGGCAAGACTGGGACATCGAAGTCCATTGCGGGTCGGGTGGTCGGTTGCAGATTCTGACGGCTCAGGAGAACTATCCCGGTAACGCCGCGTTGATCCAGGTGGCGTTTCGTCGTCGCCCCGGACTGTGCTTGAAGGCTGCCGGTGTGGGAACGGTGGTCCTGGGAATCGCCGCGATAGTTTTCCAGAGCCCGCTGTTGCTCGCAGGAACGGGCGCGATGTTGATGGGCGGGCTAGCGCTGATCGCTGCTGGTCGTCATTCGATGAATCGCGCCGTTCAACTGTTCGACTCCATTGCCGTTTCCTTGCGGTTGACACCCGCAGATGCCAAGGCACCGCAGGATGGCAGGGCACCGCTTGACGGTGAGAGTGCCCGTTCAAACGAGTCCCCCCGTGTCGCGGAATCGGTGGCGATTCCCGGAGTGGCTCCATGAGAAAGCTGCTGCGACTGCTCCCCTATGTGTGGCCTCATCGCCGTGGTTTGCTCGTCGTGATCGCGACGATGGTCGCGGGAGTGCTGATGGACGTGTTGCGTCCGTGGCCCACGAAAATCCTGGTCGACAATGTCCTTGGCAGCCAGCCGCTGCCGGAGTACCTGACACAGATCGTCGCTTTCCTGCCGGGAGCCGGCAGCAAGCCGGGCCTGTTGGTCTGGATCGCCATTGCCACGGTGGTGACGTTCTTGGCACACACGGTGTTGGCCATGATCAGCACGACCGCCTTCGTCACGTTGGGGCAGCGGATGGTCTACGATCTGGGTGCCGACCTGTACCTGCACCTTCAAAAGATGTCGCTCGCCTACCACGGGCGGCAACAGGTGGGCGACCTCGTCGGGCGAATCACCGTTGACGCCTATTGCGTGCAGTCGCTGGTGAGCGGGACGCTGTTTCCGCTGCTGCAATCGGGGCTGACCCTGGTGGCGGTGTTTGGGTTGATGTGGCAGCTCGAGCCCACGATGGCGCTGCTGTCGCTGGCCGTCGCTCCACCGATGGCGCTGCTGATCGGTCTGTTTGGCAAGACGATGGAAGCCAAAGCAGAACTGCGGCGCGAATTGGAAAGTCGGATGATGTGCCAGGTCGAACAGACATTGGTCGCGCTGCCGGTGGTGCAGGCGTTCACGCGCGAGCAGATCGAACATGCCCGCTTTCAGGAGACTGCCGACGAAACCATCGTGGCCTGGAAATCGAGCACGCTGACCGACATGTGGTTCAAGCTGTGGATTGGCCTGCTCACGACCGTCGGCTCGGCCGGCATCCTGTATCTGGGGGCCGGCTACGCCCTGGAGGGTCGCATCACCGTCGGCACGATCCTGGTCTTCCTGGCGTATTTGGGCTTTCTGTATGAGCCGCTGAATTCGATCGTCTACACGACGACGACGTTTTCACAATTGTCGGCCGGAGCCGCGCGGGTTTGGGAAATCCTCGACACGCCGCTCGATGTGGACGACGCCCCGAATGCGGTGGATGTCGCCTTTCAGGGCCGGGTTCAATATGAGAACGTGAGTTTCGGTTACATTCCCGAACGGAGCGTGTTGCAGGGGATTTCATTGGAGGTCCGCGCCGGAGAGACGGTGGCGATCGTCGGCCCGACCGGTGCCGGCAAGACAACGCTCGTCAATTTGCTCGTCCGTTTTTTCGATCCCAATGTTGGGCGAGTCATGGTCGACGACCGCGATTTGCGCGAGGTGCGCATCGAGTGCATCCGCCGCCAGGTGGCGCTGGTTCTGCAAGATCCGTTTCTGTTTCCCGTTTCGATCGCCGACAACATTGCGTACGGGCGGCCCGGAGCCACGCGCGACGAGGTTGTGGCCGCCGCCGCCGCCGCCAACGCCGATGAATTCATTCACCGATTGCCGCAAGGTTTCGACACAGTCATCGGCGAACGAGGCATCACGCTGTCGGGAGGCGAGCGGCAACGACTGTCACTCGCCAGGGCGTTCTTGAAGAACGCGCCGCTGTTGATTCTGGACGAGCCGACGTCGGCCCTCGACGCGCTGACCGAATCGCGGTTGCTCGAAGCCCTGGAGCGTCTGACGGTTGGTCGCACTACCTTCATCATCGCGCACCGGCTGTCGACCATTCGGCGGGCCGACAGAATTGTCGTGCTCGAACACGGCCGCATTGTCGAGCACGGGACGCATCGTGAATTGGTGGCCGCCAACGGCCTCTTCGCGCGGCTCTACCGGCAACAAAGCGACCATGTGCGGCACGAGCAGCCTCGCGCTTCGGAAGCAACTTCCCAATTTGGTGGCATGGGCGACGGATTGGATTCGATTGGTGGTTCGCATCTCCCGCCGGTGGCCACCGGGCCTTCTGAGGAGTCGTAGTCTCATGGATCAAATGTATCCCCTGCCCGCCGCCCGTTGGGCGAGCGGCAACATCCCCGACAATGTCACAGTCGGATTGAACACATTGATTACCGGCCCCAAGGCGTTTCAGCGTTTTCGCGGAACGCGGCAACCGGCCCTCGTCATCGGACAGCACTGCACGCTCGATGGGGTCTCGTTGGCCATCAATCCGCAGGGCTTCGTCCAGATCGGCGACTATTGCGCCTTCTATGGAAGCATCATCCTTTGCGAGTTGGAGGTCCGAATTGGACAGGGGGTGGTGATGGGCTGGAATACCGTGATCAGCGATTCCGATTTCCATCCCACGGAGCCCGCCGAGCGGCTGGCAGACGCCATCGCGTGCTCGATGCTCGCCGCCGGTCGACCGCGACGGGCCTATCCCAGCCGGCCGGTGGTGATCGGGGACGATGTCTATGTCGGCCATGCCGCCACGATCCTGAAGGGAGTGACTGTCGGAGCGGGGGCGATTATTGAGCCGGGGGCCATGGTGACCCGCGACGTGCCAGCCGGGATGCGGGTGATGGGAAACCCGGCCCAGTTGATCGGACCAGCGGAGGAGGAACCATGATCGACAGAACCCTGCGGCAATTCGACGGTGATTGGGAACCGGTGTCCGTCCCCAACAACGTGCAGATCGATGAGAGCGCGTATGTCTACTCGGCGGCGGCCTTCGAACTTTGCCGCAGCGACGCCCCGGTCGCCGTGCGGCTGGGGCGTGGCAGCCAGGTCAACGACGGCACACTGTTTGATGTGGGGCCGCTCGGCCATGTCGAGGTCGGCGAGGGGGGAATGTTGAATGCCGTCTGTATTCTGTGTGATGCCGGCATTTCGATCGGAGATTACACGATGATCTCGTGGTCCGTCGTGTTGATGGACACCTATCGTTTCTCGCTGAACGTCGACCACCGCCGCGACGAGTTGCGTGCGTTACCGTTCCGCGACCCGAGGCGGTCGCTCGGTCGCGCTCCCGCCCGGCCCATCACGATCGGCGGCAACGTCTGGATTGGTTTCGATGCCATCGTCCTGCCGGGAGTGACGATCGGCGAAGGGAGCATCGTCGGGGCGCGCAGCGTGGTGGCCGAAGATGTCCCGCCATACACGATCGTCGCCGGCAATCCGGCCCGGCCGGTGCGCCGATTCACACATCAGGAGGTGCAGCCATGAGTGGTGGTGCGCCTCCCCGCGGAAAAATCATCGTGTTCGGTCTGGTCTTCTGGTATCCGCTCGCCGGAGTCATGTACCAGTTCCTGCATTACCTCAACGGGCTCCGCAAGATCGGCTGGGACGTGTATTACGTCGAGGACTCGGCCCGCCCGATCTATCACATCGACGCGGGCTCTTACACCTACGACTACGAGGGAACCGGCAACATCGCCGCCTTGGGGCCGGTTCTCGATGCCCACGGATATGCCGGCCGCTGGGCCTTCCACGATCAGCACGCGGGCCGCTGTCACGGGATGCCACTCGGTGAACTGCGCCGCTTGTACCGCGAGGCCGATGTCCTGTTGAACGTCTCGGGAGGTCAGGAGATCCTGGAGGAACATGGGCGCATTCCCCTCAAGATCTACATCGAAACCGATCCTGTCAAAACAGAGATCCTGGTCGCGCAGGGAGATCAGGGGATGATCGATGCGCTCGATGCGCACGATGCGCACTTCACTTTCGGGGAGAACTTCGGTGCCCCCGATTGCGGTGTCCCGGTCGAGCGCTATCGCTGGCTCCCGACGCGGCAACCGGTCGACCTCGAATTGTGGCCTTGGGACGAAACCCCCGGAACCGCCTACACGACGGTCGCCACTTGGAACAATCAGGGCAATGACATCGAGTGGCAGGGCGAGGTCTATGGCTGGAGCAAGCGGCCGGAGTTCTTGAAAATTCAGGAATTGCCGCGGCGGCGGCCGCAGTGTGAATTCGAAATCGCCGCATCAATGCCGGACGACGATCGGACGCGATTCGGACAGTCCGGTTGGAAGCTGACGGATCCAATCGCCGTCTCTCGGGACGCGGAGTCCTACCGCCGTTATATCCGGCGGTCTCGCGGGGAGTTTACGGTCGCGAAAGATCAGAATGTCCGGCTCCGCAGCGGCTGGTTCAGCGATCGCAGTTGCTGCTATCTGGCGGCGGGCCGCCCCGTCATCAATCACGACACCGCGTTCGGCAATGCCCTGCCGACCGGCCGGGGACTGTTTTCGTTCCGCAGCCTCGAAGACATCCTCGCGGCCGTCGACGCCATCGAGTCCGATTACGGGGCGCAGCGGCGGGCCGCCCGAGAAATTGCGGCCGAGTATTTCGCGGCCGAGAAGGTGTTGGAATCGCTCTGCACGCGGACGGGACTTTAACCCGCACGAAAGGACGCGACCGTGAATAAGACGCTGATCGTGAATGCCGACGACTTCGGGGCCTCAACCGGCATCAATCGCGGCATCCTCGAATGTCATCTGCGGGGAGTGGTCACGAGCACCAGCCTGATGGTCACCGGTCGGGCCGTGGCGGAAGCGGCGGCAATCAGCCGCAATCATCCCCAATTGGCGGTTGGCCTGCACTGGGATGTGTGGGGTGAAGACGAGCGCGAATTCGATCTCCAGGATTTGCCGGCGGTCCGCGACGAATTCCAGCGACAACTCGATGAGTTCACGCGGATCATGGGCCGGTTGCCGACGCACATCGACAGCCACCGCCATGCGCATCGCCGGCACGAGTCGTTGCGTCAACTCTTCGCGGAACTGGCCGCTCCCCTGCGGATTCCGGTGCGCGATGACGGCCGGGTGCGATTCGTCGGCGGATTTTACGCCCAATGGGAATGGCAGGTCACCGAGCTGGACCATGTCCGCGTCCCCTTTTTGTTACAGATGCTGCGAGACGACGTTGGCCCCGGTTGGACCGAATTCTCGTGCCATCCCGGATATGCTTCCCCCGATTTTCAATCGATCTATTTGGCGGAGCGTGAGGTCGAAGTTTCGACGTTGACGGACCCACGAGTGCCGGCCGCAATCTCGGATCTTGGCATCCGCCTGGCCAGCTTTGCCGATTTTACGCGCGAGAACAGTCTCGACCCCGATGCTGCTTCCGCCTGAGACGCGGCACGACTCGATCGAACGACAACAATGACAACAACACCAGGGGCCAGCGACCATGCCTGCCAGCCGAGTCCACTTTCACCGCGGAGACCGAACATGATCGTTCCACCAACCACTTCGGTTGCAGTCATTCCCGAAGACGCCTTGCCAAAACAGCTCGCGCCGCATCGTCGCGGCTTTACGCTCATCGAGTTGCTGGTCGTGATCGCGATCATTGCCGCGCTGATCGCACTGCTGCTGCCAGCCGTGCAGCAGGCGCGCGAAGCGGCACGGCGAACACAATGCCGCAATAATCTGAAGCAACTCGGGTTGGCCCTGCACAATTACGAATCGACCCACAAACTCTTCCCGCCATTTTTCATTTACCGGACCGGGAACCCGATGCGGCTGGCGGACACCGACAAGGGGGCCAACTGGCTGGTGATGCTGTTGCCCTTCATCGATCAATCCGCGGCTTACAACCAGTGGAACGCCAGCGCTCAGGCGGTGACGCAACCGGGACGTTCACAGGAGTTCGCCGCCTTGAAATGTCCCACCGATCCGTACAGCTCGGGAAATCACGGCAGTTATGCCGGCGGCGGCTGGGCGCGGGGCAATTTCGGGATGAATGTCGCGCCGTGCAGTCTCGATTTTTTCGCGGACGCCCGGACCTCATTGGGCGGCGTCGGCGGCGCGAATTTCTGCATCGGTCTGCATGACATTTCCGACGGGACATCCCAGACGATTGCCGTGGACGAATTGCGGGCGGGACTGAATGTGAACGATGTCCGCGGCCTGTGGGCGATGCCGGGATTGTCCAACGGAACCGCGGCCATGACCGACGATGACGCGACCCCCAACGCCTGCACCAAGGAACCCGACGATCAGGAAAACTGCAATGCCGCCGGGTTGTTCGGGGCGGCGGGAAATTCACAAGGATGCATGGGGTGTTGGGAAGACACCGTCACCAATCAAATGACCTCCCGCAGCCTGCATGCGGGCGGCGTGCATGTGCTGCTCGCCGATGCCTCCGTGCGATTCGTGAGTCAGAACATCGACGCCCGCGGAGACTGTGGCGCGCCGCGCGCCGTCTGGCAGGCGCTGCACACGCGCGCGGGCAACGAGGTCGTTGCCGAATTCTGATCGCCGCCGGCCCCTTCAGTGGAATACAGCGCGGAGTCGCCCCGCACTCATTCAAATGCCCCGCACTCATTCAAATGAAAGGTGTCTCCGATGAAACCTCATGCACTGGTGATCGTCCTGGCGATCATTGCGGGTTGCGGCAAGGCGGGCAAAGGCGAGTACAGCGTGCCGGGACTGATCAAGTCGCTCCAAAGTGAAAACGCCGACGCTCGCTATACGGCCGCCAAGACCCTCGGGTCGTACGGCTCTACGGATGACGGCGTTCTGCCGGCGCTGTGCGAAGCCCTTAAAGATCGCGATGCGACGGTTCGGCTCGGCGTTGTGTATGCGTTTGCTGAAATCGGTCCCAAGGCCGCGCCAGCCCTTCCCCAATTGCAAACGGCCCTGCGTCAGGATGCCGACAAGGATGTTCGCGTGGGAGCGGCCATCGCCTTGGGAATGTTCGGTGCCGACGGTCGCGACGCCCTGCCGGCACTGCAAGAGGCCGCTCGCGTCGACACCGATCCCGACGTGCGCGCCGAAGCGCAGAAGTCCGCCCAGGCGATTCAAAGCAAGATTCCGGGACTGACCAGACCGTGACGAACTGCGCCGAAGCAGACGATCGATCCACGTCGGGGGCGTTAAATGCGAGTGCTTGTCAGTGGTGGAGCCGGCTTCATCGGCAGCCATATCGTTGAGAATCTCCTGACGCGGGGGCATCAACCGTTTGTCGTCGATGATTTGACGACGGGGGCCAGGCAAAACCTACCGGTCGATGTGCCATTGTTTGAGGTCGACATTTGCGATGGCGCTCAGCTCGCCGCGGTGTTTGACGAAGTGCGCCCCGATTGGGTCTGTCACCAGGCGGCTCAGGTCTCCGTGAGCCGTTCCATGCGCGAGCCCGTGTTCGATGCCAAGGTCAATGTGCTGGGGCTGCTGCAGGTGCTGGAGAATTCCGCCCGCTGCGGGGTTCGGCGAGTGGTCTTCGCGTCGTCCGGCGGCGTCCTGTACGGAGATGTCTCCACGCCGGCGACTGAAGCCAGTCCGGCTCGTCCGATTTCCCCCTACGGAATCGCGAAGTGGGTCGGAGAGCAGTACCTGCAATTCTTCGCCCGCGAACGTGGAATCCCGGCCGTGGCCCTGCGGTATGCCAACGTCTACGGACCCCGGCAGAATCCGCATGGTGAGGCGGGAGTGGTTGCCATCTTCAGCAAGCGTCTGCTCGCCGGAGAGTCGGCGACGATCAATGGCGACGGCCGTTGTGTTCGGGATTACGTTTACGTGACCGATGCGGCCAGGGCCAACATCCTGGCCTTCGAATGTGAACTGGCCGCCCCGTTTCTGGCGCTCAACATCGGGACCGGACAAGGGATCGACGTCAACGAACTGGCAATCGTTGTTCGCGACCACGTCCAGACGATCTGGGATTCCACAGGTCGCGGGGCGACCGTCCCGGAGCTTCGTCATGGCGCGCCAAGAATCGGCGACTTGCGGTCGAACCTCGTCTGTCCCGACTTGGCACGTCAGATCCTCGGCTGGACTCCGGAGGTCCAACTGATCGACGGTCTGCGCCAAACGTTGGCCTGGTTTGACTCACACCGCCCACGGCAAGACGTGACCTAGTCGTCACCGTTTTCTCGGCGACCTCCGCGCTCTCCGTTTTCACCTCTTCCGATGGATGTCGTCACGACGTCTGTCGACGCTATAATCCCGCCGCTTGATTCCGCAGATTCCGGCCCTCCGATCGATTCCCCATGTCGCTGCCCCGTTTCAGTGTTCGCAACCCGGTGCTCGTCAACCTGCTGATGTTCGTGATCATCGGCAGCGGGATGATCTGCGCGCTGACGCTCACGCGCGAGATGTTTCCGGAATCGCGGCCGGAAAAGCTGATGATCACGACGATCTATCCGGGGGTGTCGCCGCAGGAAATCGAAAAAGTCCTGACGATCAAGATCGAAGAGGCGGTGCGCGATGTCCAGGGGGTGGACAAGGTCGATTCGACGGTCATCGAGGGGATGAGTGCCACGCGGCTCAGCCTGCTGCCGGGGACTCGCAACGTCGACCGCGTGCTGCAGGAAGTCAAAGCCGAGATTGACGCCATCGAAGATCTGCCGGCCGATGCCCAGAAGTCGACCATCAAGAAACTGGAACCGAAGCTGCCGGTGATCGGCATCGCCGTTCACGGACCGGGCGGCGACGCCGAGCGAAAGCGCGCCGCGCGGGCCTTGC
>JAYTIB010000251.1:0-2065 GCA_043732205.1 Schlesneria sp.
CGAAGCGGTCGACGATTCTGCCGAAGAAACTCAATTCATGTTTCAAGAAACCGTGCCCGACGCGGTCTCAACCGGAAGTGGCACGACCGCCGCCCGGGCAGAACAAGCCCACAACAAGGGTGGATTGAAATCGTTGTTTTCCCTGTTCGGCCGCAAGGACAAGCCAGCCGCCGCAGCGACCCACAAAGCCTCGGCGGCGCAGTCGGCCACCGCGGCACCCGGCGTGTTTCTGCCCACGATGGAAGCTCAAGCGGAGGAACCGGGCAACGATCAACCGGAATTCCCCACGTCAGCCGACACTGCGGCAGTGACATCAGACCAGGCACCGCCAACGTCCACCGATGAGGACGACGGTTTTCAACAGTTCCTTTCCAATTTCTGATCGCGTGCTGATCGCGGCCCGAAAGTTGGCGGAATCCGGTCCGGAGCCGCACCTGTCCACCGAGTCCCGCCGGCATTCCGCCATCGTCTTCCCACCGGTCCCTTTCGTTTCGTCTGAAGTGTTTCCACCAAGGCTGAGTCTCTTCAGCCTGCCATGTCGAGGAGTTTCCGTTGATGTCCCCCGTCGAACAAGAATTGCTGACCCTGAGCCGGAAACTGTTGACGGCCATCGATACCGGTGACTGGAAGACCTACGAATCGCTGTGTGATGAAACCATCACCTGCTTCGAACCCGAAACGCTGGGCCAGGTCGTGGAAGGTCTGCCGTTCCACAAGTTCTACTTCGACCTGCCGTCATCCCCGACCAAGCCCGCCCGGCAATCAACGATCGCATCGCCGCACATCCGCGTGATGGGGACCGCTGCCGTCGTCTCCTACGTGCGCGTCGTGCAGAAGCTCGATGGCAGCGGCGCTCCCGTCTCCGTCGCGGCGACGGAAACGCGCGTCTGGGAAAAGAAAGACGCCGGCTGGAAGCACGTCCACTTCCACCGCAGCCCGTGCTGATCGTGACGGTCGCGGATTCTGTTGCCGCGCACGGCAACACTGCGATAACCAAAGGGGATCGATTTGACGGAAGACGCTCTCCCGAATCGCGACGCGACCGTCGATGGTCTGCTGTTGACCCGGGATCTGATGTTTACCAGCAAGGTGACCGGCACCGCGGCGGCGTTGGGATTGCGGATTCAGACCGTCGGGTCGATCGATTCCTTGCAATCGGTGGCCGCCACAACCCGGCCGCGCGCCGTGTTTGTCGATCTGGCCTGCGCGGAGTTCGAACCCCGCGCGGTGATGGAGCGACTCAACCTCCAGCCACGGCCGGTGGTGATCGCGTTTGGTTCGCATGTGGACGTGGAACGGCTGGAACTGGCCCGTGCCGCCGGCTGTGACGATGTGCTGCCGCGCAGCAAGTTCTCGGCGACTTTGCCCGATCTGCTGCGCCAGTTGTTCAGCATCAACTGACGCGGAATTGTTCGCCGACCGCGTCAAGTCAACGGCACGAGTCGATTTTCTCTTGGTCCCCTGCAACCGGGATGACTTCTTGTCGCTGATCGGCGACGCCCCGTTCTCTGGATTGATCGTCTTGGCACATCGCCCGCGACGAGATGGTTTGGAGGGATGGCCGACTTCGGCGGTCGCTCTGCGACCAAGGACAAGAACCAATCGTTGCCCGACCCGGTGAGCCGCGCGCGGAATTTCGCAGCGTCTTCCGGCAGTCGCTTGTTCGTGAGTGCTGTTTTCTGTGCCTCACAGATACTCGACGCGGTTTTGCATGTCGGTGGGTTCGAGCACTTCCCAGATCAGTTCCAAGGTGTGGATCAACTGGCCGATGGTTCGGCTTTGTTGATGGCAATAGGCAATGCCCCAATGCGGGCGGCCTTGATCGTGAAAGTTGAGAAAGTCCGAGTCGCTCGTGATGAGCACTCGCTGCTCGGACACCACGAGTTGCCAGTGGATTTCGTCATCCACGCCGATGAGATTCCGTTCCGCCGTCGTGCTGACATCGACTCCGCGCCGTCGCAGTCCCTCCGCAACGGTCGGGTCAACGTGCTCGTCGAGATGGAAGCGGATCGTCCTAGCCATTGGTGGCGGCCAGCTTTTCGGCGAGTGGCGAAACCGACTGTTG
>JAYTIB010000252.1:0-5576 GCA_043732205.1 Schlesneria sp.
CTGGAGGACACTGCCTCTCGATCCGTAGGGGCTCAGGGCGGGATGTGGCTCGACACAGCTTTGAATTTTGGCGCAGCCTTTGGAAGATCACGTTGCTCGGATTCAACATTCGCCCAAGAAAGTCGCTCCGCGAAAAAAATCCAAAGCTCCGTCAAGCCGGAGCACTCCAAAGTCGAACGGCTCGCCGCCATCGCGGCCGACCAGACGATCAGCGAACCCATCCGCCAGCGCGCCCGGCAATTCGCCCGCGAGTGGAAATAACTTTGGAGTGCTGTGGCTCGACACAGCTTTGAATTTTGGCGCAGCCTTTGGAAGATCACGTTGCTCGGATTCATCATTCGCCCAAGAAAGTCGCTCCGCGAAAAATCCAAAGCTCCGTCAAGCCGGAGCACTCCAAAGTCGCATGGCTCGACGCCATCGCGGCCGATCAGACGATCAGCGAACCCGTCCGTCAGCGCGCCCGGCAATTCGCCCGCAAGTGGAAGTCGCTGGCCCTCGGAAACAGGTTTCAAATCGCATCACGAACCGAATAGAATCTCTGGTCGTTAGACCTTTGGTTCGGGAGTTTCATCATGATCGGGGTCTTGGCCACGTTTCGCAGCGGACGAGTCGAACTGTCAGCGCCGGTCGGTTGGCCTGACGGAACACAACTCGAAGTCGTTCCCATTTCTCCGGGAGCCCATTCCCCGTCAACGGCCGGGAACCGTCCGGCGGAGTCGTATCGAGAGTTCATCGAACGGTTGGCGGGATCATTCGGTGACGAACCGTTCGAGCGTCCGCCGCAAGGTGAAGACGAAAAGCGTGGGGCGTGGTGATGCCGTGGCTCTTGGATACGAATGCCTGGATCATGCTGCTCAAGTCGGCGAGCGCGGAGCTTGTCCGCCGATTGGCTGAACGTCAAGACGGCGACGTCCTGCTGTGTTCGGTCGTGAAAGGCGAGTTGTGGCACGGTGCGCACAAGTACGGCAATCGCCAGGCACGCTTGGCACACCTGGAGGAACTTTTCGCACGGCATCGTTCGTTGCCGTTTGATGACGAAGCCGCCTGGCACTACGCGGACATCCGGCAGTTCCTGGAAATCAATGGTCAGATCATTGGTCCCAACGACCTGAAGATCGCCGCCATCTGCCGTGCCAATCAGCTCCGATTGGTCACAAACAACCTTGGGGAATTCCGCCGAGTCCCCGGTTTGGAAGTCGAAGACTGGACCAATCCGATTTGACATGCAGAGGATGTGGGACGCGCGGCCGTGGACGCCGGAGTTGCGCGAGGAGCGTGAGGCCCTGAGTTTGATTCACTTCCTGCGTGACCAAGGCCAACTCCAAGCCGAATGGCTCGACGCCATCGACGCCAGCGCGGCGGACCAGACGATCAGCGAACCCGTCCGCCAACGCGCCCGGCAATTCGCCCGCGAGTGGAAATAACGAATGGGGTCGCAATCACGAATTGGAGTCGGACTCCAGATTCGTGCTGTACGTTGTGCGTGGTTAGAATCTGCCGTCTCACAAATGTCCGGGACGAGTCAGGAGGTGGCTGATGATGGCAGTTCACGCCAAGTGGAAGAACGGACGAGTCGTCGTTGAAGAGGCGGTCGATTGGCCGGAAGGGTGCGAACTGGAAGTCCGTCCCAAGCCGTTCCACAGTTCGGAGGACGACGACGTTCAATCCAACGATCCCGCCGTGATCGCTCGGTGGATCGCCGAGTTTCAGGCAATCCCGCCGTTGCAACTGACGGCGGAAGAACAGGCCGGCTGGCAGGCTGCGCGTCAGGCTCAACGGGAATTTGACCCCCACACTCTGGCGAGTGTGGCTACGATGGCAGCCAAGTGATCATGAAGAAGCCAACGATCTATCTCGACACGAACATCGTCTCGACCCTGCATTACGATGGGACGGACATCAATGGGCTGGCACGTCGCATGGCCACGCGCGATTGGTGGGACTCGGAACGGCGGGGATTCGAGCTCTTCGGTTCAATCGTCACGGAACAGGAACTCACCGATGGCGTCTACGGCAATCAGCCAGACTGCGTCCGTTTTGTGCGACGCCTGAAGTACGTTCCGATCACGGCGGAAGTTCGCCGACTGGCCGCCGTATTCCTGGACCAAAAGCTTGTGCCGCCGAACAAGCCCGGTGATGCAGCGCAGTTGGCGGTTGCTGTCGCTCACCAGATGGATTATCTGCTAACTTGGAACTACGCCCATCTCGCCAATCCCGCCACACAAGCGCGGGGCGAGATCGTTGTGACGAAACTTGGATATCGCATGCCGTGGCTCGTCTCGCCTGATTCGATTCCACGCTTGAGCCTGGGGCAAACCATTCGGAGACCGAAATCATGATCGATCCCGTGACCGAGGAATGCCGTCGAGTGCGCGACGAAATCGTGGAGCGCTCGGGTGGGTTTGACGGGTACTTCAACCAACTTGAGGAATTGGACCGAAAGCGACTGGCGGCAAAAGCCGCCAAGCAGAAGTCGGCCAAGAAATCGGCAGTTGCGATCAAGCAACGGGGCCGAAAGCGTCCTACGTGAGCTTTCCAACCGCTCCGGACGATCGGTTGGCGGGTAGCTCGCAGTCGATCGGGGCCGATTTTCATCCCGGTCAATCGGCGGGGTGGCACGACCAAATGAGACGTGAGGAGTGTGGCATTTCCTGACGCTTGGGGAAGGGCATGGTGGGGGCTGAGGATGTGGGGTGGCCCGGCGGGACCAGCAGCAACTGGGGCTTGAAGTCGGGACGCGATTCCTCAAGGATGGGCCGCGTGGGGGTCGTTGAGCCTCACACCAGGCTCTTCGCCGGCTCAGCGCGTGCCACGTGGGTGTTTGTTTCTCCGGGGATCATGTCATGTCCGCCGTTCTCAAGCCGCGCCTGACCGAAGTGGAATACCTGGCCTTCGAGCGGGCCGCCGAATCTCGGCACGAGTTTCATCGGGGCGAGATCTTCGCGATGGCGGGGGCGTCGGAGCCGCACAACCTGATCACGCTGGCGCTGGCTTCGTCGATGCATGTCCGTTTGCAAGGCCAGCCGTGTCGGGTTTATTCGAGCGAGATGCGGGTCAAACCGAAATCATCCCAGAGCTCTGTCTACCCGGACATCGTCGTGGCCTGTCCGCCGATTGAGTTTCTCGATGAGATGCGGGACACGCTGCTCAACCCGCAGGTCGTGGTTGAGGTGTTGTCTCCCACGACGGAAGCCTACGACCGGGGGGCCAAGTTCGATCTCTATCGCGACGCGCCGTCGCTCCAGCAATACGTGCTGGTCTCTCAAAGTTCCCGACGGGCTGTCAGCTATGTCCGCCTGTCGGACGGAGTCGCCTGGTTGATGACGCCGCTCGATCATCCGGAGGCTTCCATCGACTTTCCAACCCTCGGCATCAGCGTTCCACTGGCGGACCTCTATCGCGATGTTGAATTGAGCGCGCCGGTGGAGCCCGTGGCCGAAGCGGCCACAACTTGATCTTGAACTCAAGGCGGGGTGGCCCGGTTCGTCGGTTGAGACGTGCCACTGCTTGGCCGCTTTGGGACAAGCCGTGCGATTGGTCAACGAACTGCGACCGTGGTTCGTCGCTCGAAGGGACTGCTTTTGGTCGGCGATCAAAGCGAACCTCAAGACCAGCGCCTGTTCCGCCGACCGAACGCAGTGGCACGACTCCTCTCAAACATGATTCAGGCCTGGCCGCGCCGCCCGTCACGAGTCCAACTGCTCCATCAGGAGGTCGGAGAGCATGGATTCCAGTTGGCGGACATCCGGTGGTTCGACATGGTGAGCAATGTCTGCGGCACGCAGTCCGCGCAGATAGCGGTCGGGATCTTGGCGAATCAGCACCGGGATGGGGTATTCACCTTCCAGTTCTGCCACACCGAGACCTACCAAGATGGCCAGGTACGAAAGTTCGCGTGACACGCGACCGTTGCCATCGAAGAAGGGGTGAATCCAGTTCGTGCGCCAGAGCAAGTAGGCGGACGCATGGAACACATCCGTGACGGAGTTCACGTAGTCGCACATCTCGTCCACGAGACCCGCGATCCGTGTGTGGTGTGCGGGAACAAAGTCGCCCGCCACAACGACCCGGTCGCGGTAATTGCCGGCGCAGGCGTAAATGCCGCGAATCGCAATCCGGTTGCACTCGCGCACGATCCCGGGGGTGAACTGAAAGTGCCCCTTCCGTTGCCGGGCGAGGTCAGTCACATACTCGGCGAGATCGAAGCCGTTGCGGACCTCGATTGACTCAAGCTCGGATTCGTCGCACAGCAGCGTGGGCAACGGCGAGCCGCCGAACTCATCGTCACGGGTTCGTGCCATTCGCAGCTTCCGCCTGGCGGCGCAGTCGCAGATGCTCAGCCACGAACTCCCGAGTCACCTTGGGGTTTTCGAGGCTGATGTTGCCGTAGACCCGATTGATGAGTTGCGCATCACGCTGCTCGGGAGTCATTCCCATGAGCGGGGCGTTTGCCAATCGCGGGGGGGGTTCAGGGTTCATGGATCGCATTTCCGCACTTGGCCTGCCATCTGTTCTCGACTCAACCCATCGTAGTTCAAAGGCCGGCCTTTTCAACCGTGCGGTCGGAGTGGTGGGCGGAATCGCCGTTCACCCGGCATGATCTCGTCGAGCGGCGGCTGTCCTGCAAGTCGGCTTTATCGTCGCACTGAACGGGGATCCTTCGACTTTCTGCGTCTTGGCAGGCGGAATTTCGGGTTTGACCATTCACGATCATCAGCCAGAGCACTGCGGCCCCTGTTGCGCAGAACCCATTCATCGGGGCTCTTCAGCCGTCATCGAGACGATTTCCTGGCGGCGCGGACGGCCTTGACGGCGACTTGTTGTTTCATGCGCACGCTGGTCGGATCGATGGTCAGCATGATGGCCGTGATGTCAAAGTCGTCGTGCAGGTTGTCGTCCGTTTGCTTCACGCGGGGTGGCCTGCGTGCCAACAGCGACGGTGGCGATCAGGACGATGTCGTGACACTTTTGCTTTCCGGTCAATCGGGTTGGATCACCGATGGCCCGTTCAGAAGCGGCAGATCTTCTTGCGGGAGAGTCTTGGTTCCGTCCGGTGGATCGACCGGCTCGTCCAGATTGCCAGCGACGTGGACATTGCGGGGAGGATCTTCGGAGGGAGTCAATGGCGCGGTCACGGCGCCCGTCGCGAATCGCCAGCCGTTGAGGGCCAGGTTGTATTCGATGAGCGCGCCGTGGGATTGCTGCACGGCACTGGCCAACTGTTGGCGGGCTCGCAGCAGGCGATCCAAGTCGATCTGGCCGGCATCGTAGAGCTGGCCGAATGTGTCTGACTGGACGCGCGCGGCGGTGACTCGTTCCTGCTGGCAGCGCAAGACTTCCCAGGATGAGTTGACGGCGTCCCAGGCGTCGCGGACCTGTTGCTGGACGAGGTACTCGGTCTCCTGCCGGGCGCGGGTTTGTCGGGCGAATGCCATCCGGGCCTGTTCTGACGCCGCCCGTTCCGCGCGCTGGCCGAAGAGGTACGTGTAGCGGACGCCGAGACTCATGTTGCCGAACTGGCCCGAGCCGAACTGGTTGAACGAACCCATCAGGTTGTTGTTCAATCCCGTCAACGC